>CAHJXF010000102.1 GCA_903644065.1 Betaproteobacteria bacterium | reverse complement strand
GTGGCCAGTGTCGCCGCGCCGGTCGAAGCGCCGCGGAGCGCGGTGCCCGACGTCCCGGAGCGAGTCGCTTCCGCGGCACCCACGACCGCGCCGAGCCGTCCCGCGACGCCCGATTACGGTCAGCGCGCGCCGGAACCGCAGACGCCCGCGTACAACGCGCCGGTCGCCCAGGCCGCGCCGGTATGCCACGACTGCGGCGTCGTCGATTCGATCCGCGACATCAAGGTCAAGGGGCAGGGCAGCGGTGCCGGCGCGGTGGGTGGCGCGGTGGTCGGCGGCCTGCTCGGCAACATGGTCGGTGCCGGACGGGGCAAGGCGCTCGCCACCGTGGCCGGCGCGGTGGGCGGCGGCTTCGGCGGCAACGCGATCGAGAAGAACGTGCGCGGCTCGGTCGAGCACCGGATGGTGGTCCGCCTGGAGAACGGCTCGACGCGCACGTTCACGCAGGCCGATCCGTTTCCGTACGGCGTCGGCGAACACGTGCGCATTGTCAACGGTCACGTGGAGCGCTGACGCGGTCCCGGCCGCTGCCCGGGTCGCACCGGGCGCCCAGGTCGACCCCCGTCAGCCCTCGATCTGCGGGGTCGCCTTCAGCACTTCCTCCACCGTCGTCGTACCGGCCACGATCTTCATCGCGCCGGACACGCGCAAGGGCCGCATCCCGTCGCGCAGGCCACGCTGGCGGATCGCGTCGATGCTGGGCGCCGTCGAGATCAGCGACTTCACGCCGGGCGTGATCTCGAGGATCTCGTAGATGCCGGTGCGCCCCCGGTAGCCGGTCATGCGGCATTCGATGCAGCCGACCGGCTTGCACAATTCGATCGGCCGGTCCGTCTTGAACGGCGCGATCAACGCTCGCCAGGTCTCGAGTTCCACCGTGCCGGGCGTCTTGCAGTGCGGGCACAGCGTGCGGACCAGGCGCTGCGCCATGATGCCGATCACCGTCGCGTTCAACAGGTAGGGCGGCACACCGAGCTCGAGCAGTCGCGTGATCGCCGACGGCGCGTCGTTGGTGTGCACGGTCGAGAAGACGAGGTGGCCGGTCAGCGCCGCCTGCACCGCCATCTCGGCCGTCTCCAAGTCGCGGATCTCGCCGACCATGATGATGTCCGGGTCCTGGCGCATCAGCGCTCGCACGCCGTCGGCGAAGCCGAGATCGATGCCGGGCTGGACCTGCATCTGGTTGAACGCGCCCTCCACCATCTCGATCGGATCCTCGATCGTGCAGACGTTGACCTCCTCGGTGGCGAGCGTCTTCAGCGTCGAATACAGCGTGGTGGTCTTTCCCGACCCGGTGGGCCCGGTGACCAGCACGATGCCGTAGGGCCGCTCGGTCATCGCGTTCCAGCGCCTCGCGTCGTCGTCCGAGAAGCCGAGCTCGGCGAAGTCCTTGACCACCACCTCCGGGTCGAAGATGCGCATCACCAGCTTCTCGCCGAACGCGGTGGGCAACGTCGACAGTCGCAGCTCCACCTCGACGCCGGTCGCCGTCAGCGTCTTGATGCGACCGTCCTGCGGCCGTCGCTTCTCGATCACGTCCATGCGCCCCAGCAGCTTGACGCGACTCGTCATCGCCGACATCACGGCCGTGGGCACCTGGTAGACCTGGTGCAGCACGCCGTCGATGCGAAAGCGCACCACGCCCTGGTCGCGCCGCGGCTCGAGATGGATGTCGGACGCCCGCTGGTCGAACGCGTACTGCCACAGCCAGTCGACGATCTGCACGATGTGCGCGTCGTTCGAGTCGTACTGGCGGCTCGCGCCCTTCGCACCCAGCTCGACGAGCTGCTCGAAGCTGTTCTGCGCCACCGCCCCGCCCTTCGCGACCGCGCCCTTGACCGAGCGGGCGAGGCTGAAGAATTCCGCGATGTAGCGGGTGACGTCGCTCGGGTTGGCAAACACCCGGCGCACGTCGCGGCGCCAGATGCGCTGCATCTCGGGAATCCACTCGACGAGGTACGGCTCGGAGGTGGCGATCACGACCTCGTTCGGTCCCACGTCGATCGGCAGGATGCGAAAGCGCGTCGCGTAGGTAACCGACATCAGGTCCGCGATCTTCGAGAAGTCGACCTTCAGCGGGTCGATGCGGCCGTAGGCGAGGCCGACCTTGCCGGCGAGCCACTCGGACAGCACGTCGAGCGTCAGCTGGCGATGCGGTGCGACGAGCGACTTGAGCTTGCCCTCGGCCACGATCACCAGCGGATGGGTGTCGCTGCGCAGCCGTCCCGCGTCGCGCTGGAACACATCGGCGCGGGACGGCTCGATCAGCCCGTCGGCGAGCAGCCACTGCAGCACGCGCTCGAGAGCGAGCGCCTGGTCCTTCGGCGGGGTGGTCGGCAGTGCGCTCATCGAGTGTCCTGTCCCGCGATCGAGTGGGCGAGGCCTGCTTAACGGTCGTCGGAAGCGGTCGTCGGAAGCGGTCGCAGGAAGCGGTCGCAGGAAGCGGTCGCAGGAAGCGGTCGCAGGAAGCGGTCGTGTGAAGCGGTCGTGTGAAGCGGTAGACGTGAAGCGACGCTTGCGAGGCGACGCTCGTCGCGCGACCCTCGTGAAGTCGGCCCGTTGCCGCGGCCGACGATTATATGTGGGTGTCCGCGACCACGTCCGTGCGGATGACGACGATCAGGTTAGCCACTCGGGAGCCGATCGAAGCGACGATCAGATGCGGAATAGCGTGCCGCGCGTGCCGCTGCGGCGCACGTCGGCATCGACCCGGACGGCCCGCAGCCCGTCGACCCAGGTGGAGGCCGGCAGCCCGAGAACCCGCGCGAGCACCGCGGCGCGCTCCCGCAACGCGGTCCAGGCCACCGCGAGCGGCGGACCGTTGAACGCCAGCACCACGCGATTGCCTTCGTGCACCTCGGGCAGCGCGACCACGCGACCTTCGAAGGCGGCCTCCAGGCCGCGCATGTTGCGGGCGAAGCTCGGATGCAGGCCGAACAGGTTGACCGTCAGCACGCCCGGCTGCCGCAGGCACGCGCGACAGGCCGCGTAGAACGCCTCGGACTCCAGCACGGGCCCCCGTGCGTTGGCGTCGTACAGGTCGACCTGCAGCGCGTCGAGCGTGCCGTGCTGCGCCTGGTCGGCGACCCATTGCCCGGCGTCGGCCGTCACGACCGCGAGCGTGCCGTCGTCGGGCGGCAAGTCGAACATCGCGCGCGCCGCGACGATCACCGACGGATTGAGCTCGACGGCCGTGACGCGGGCGTCGGGATAGTGGCGATGGCAGAAGCGGGTCAGCGCCGCGGCCCCCAGGCCGAGCTGCGCGATCGCCTGCGGCGCTGCGAGGAACAGCGACCACGCCATCATCTGCTGCGCGTACTCGAGCTCGATCGCATGCGGGTTCCGCAGGCGCATCGCGCCCTGGATCCATTCGGTGCCGAAGTGCAGGTAGCGCACGCCGTCCTCTTCGGAGAACGTCACCGGCGCCTGCACGATGCGGCGCCGCGCCGCGGACGGCGCGCGAGGCGATCGCGGACGAGCGGGCTTCATGCGAGCGCGGGCCGCAGCGCGGCGTCCCAGGCCGCCTGCTTCACCGCGAGGCTGTGCGTGGCGTTGGCCGGACTCGAGGACGGCAGGCGGACCAGCGTCGAGCGCGCCGCCTCGGGTACCGCCTCGACGCGCTTGCGGTACGACGCCGACTTGCCGCCGTTGAAGGCGATGGTGGCGATGCGCGGGCAGCGCCGCAGCAGTCCGCCGATGTCGTTGGCGACCTCGGCGCGGATCGCGCTGTCGAGGCTGCCGCGCCGTTCGCAACGGGCGATGACGTCCCACACCGCGATGCCGTGGGCCTGCAGGCGCCGCACCCGCGCGCCGTCGTCGAGGAGGTCGAGCGCTTCGCCGACGACGCCGCCGACGAGACGCCAGAAATGGTTGCGCGGATGGCCGTAGTAGGCCTGCGCGACCAGCGACGCTTCGCCCGGAAAGCTGCCGAGGATCAGGACCCGCGCGTCGGCGGCGGCGATGGGCGCGAGACCGGTCAGCAGGCCGGGCGCCGGCGCGGCGCAGCCTCCGGTGCACGGGTCAGGCACGGGAGCCCGCCCCGGCGCCGCATCCGGACGCGCGGTCGCGAAGGCCGCTACGATAGCGTCGCCGCCGGCCGCTGCCGGCCGATGCGTTTCGCTCACCCGACCCGCCGCCTTGCGCATGCCGTCTCCCGTCATCCCGCCGTTGTCTTCCGCCGCCTTCGCGTTGCGCGCCGCCGCGGTCACGTTGCGCGCCGATCCGTTCGAGGTCGGCGACGAGGCCGCGCTGCACCACGAAGCCGATGCGCTGATCGTCGTCGACGACGGGCGCATCGCGGCCTTCGGCGACCACGCCGCCCTGCGTCGCGCGCTGCCGCCCGACGTGCCCGTCACCCATCATCGCGACGCGCTCGTCGTGCCCGGCTTCATCGACGCGCATGTCCACTATCCGCAGACCGGCATCATCGGCGCCGGCGGCAAGCGCCTGATCGACTGGCTCAACCACTACACGTTCGCGGCCGAAGGCGAGTTCGTCGACCCGCTCCACGCGCGCCACGTCGCCGACCTGTTCCTCGACGCCTGCCTGTCGCACGGCACGACCACCGCGTCGGTCTACTGCACCGTGCACCCCGCGTCGGTCGACGCCTTTTTCGCGGCCGCCGAAGCCCGCGGCCTGCGGATGAACGCCGGCAAGACGCTGATGGACCGGCACGCGCCCGACTTCCTGCTCGACGACGCACAGCGCGGCTACGACGAGTCGAAGGCGCTGATCGAGCGCTGGCGCGGTCGCGGCCGCCTCGGCTACGTGGTCACGCCGCGCTTCGCGATCACCAGCACGCCCGCACAGCTCGAGGCCGCCGGGGCGCTGCTGGCCGAGCATCCGGACGCCTGGTGCCAGACCCACATCGCCGAGCAGCTCGACGAGGTGGCCTGGATCGCGGAGCTGTACCCCGAGCGGCTCGACTATCTCGACGTCTACGACCACTACGGGCTGCTCGGCCCGCGGACGCTGCTCGGCCACGGGCTGCATCTCGGCGAGCGCGAATGGCAGCGCTGCCACGACAGCGGCACGACCGTCGTCCACTGCCCGACGTCCAACGCCTTCCTCGGCAGCGGCCTGTTCGACTGGGCACAGGCCAAGAAGACCGGCCGGCCGGTGTCGGTGGCGCTGGCCAGCGACGTGGGCGGCGGCACCACGCTGTCGATGATGGCCACGATGGGGGCTGCGCACCAGATCGCGCAACTGGGCGGTCATCGGCTGAGCGCCACGCGATCGCTGCACCTCGCGACGCGCGGTGCGGCGCGGGCGCTGCAGCTCGACGACCGCATCGGTTCGCTGACGCCGGGCCACGAGGCCGACCTCGTGGTCCTCGACCTCGGCCATTCGCCGCTGACGCGGCTGCGCATGAAGCGCTGCGATTCGATCGACCAGGTGCTGTTCATGTTGATGACGATGGGCGACGACCGCGCGATCCGCGAGGTGTACGTGATGGGTCGGCCGATCGGCGTCGAACGGCTGCGCATGGCGGTCGCGGACGACGCGGCGTCCGCGACCGCCTGACGACCGCTGGTCGGCCGCCCGCCGGCGCGAAGTCGTGCGCACCGCCCCGGTCGCTCAGCGTCGCGCCTCGACGCCCTGCGTCAGACGCTCGATCACCGACGGGGCGATGTCGCGGCCGAGCGCGGTACCGATCGTGGTCGCGATGTCGGCGTCGCTCTGGCCGATGCGGCGCAACTGGCCGATCTCGTCGCTCAGCATCGCGACGAAGCGCGGCGTCGAGAAGACTTCGGGTCCGAGCCCCATCGCGGTCCGCAGCGCCGCCCGGGCCAGCATCAGTTCCTCGACCGAGTAAGTCTGCTGGCGCGTCGCGGCGACGCGTCGCTCCCGCGACATCTCCGGCTGCGCGAACAGCTTGGCGATCTCGTCGACCAGCACGTCGGTGTCGGTCGCCTTCGTCAGGAACAGGTCGTAGTCGTCGAAGCGCTCGCGCACCCAGTGCTCGTCGAGGCCGGTATGGATGCCGATCAGCACGTCGGCGGTCTGCGGATCGGCCCGCAGCGTCCGTGCGACCTCGATGCCGCTCATCTCCGGCATCGAGATGTCCATCAGCACCATGTCGAACGGCTTCGTGGCCGCGATGGCGACCGCCTCGCGGCCATGCTTGGCCGTGACGACGATGTGCCCTTCGTCCTCGAGCATCAGCTTCAAGACTTCGAGGATCGCCCAGTCGTCCTCGACGATGAGGATGCGGCGACGCTTGTTCCTATCCCAGAGAGCCACGTGTGATCGATCCCGATGGTTGAGAGCGTCGTTCGGTCCGCGGCTTGCGCGGCAGCGTGACGCGGAAGGTGGTGAATTCGTCGAACCCCGAGCGCACCGCGACGCTGCCGCCGTGCGCCCGCGCGATCTGCTCGACGATGTAGAGGCCCAGGCCCAGTCCGTCGCCGCGCTTGTGATACGAGTCGCGACTGCGGAACGGATCGAAGACGTGCGGCAGGACCTGCGCGGGGATGCGGCCGGCGTTGGTCACGGTCAGGATCACGTCGGCGCCCTCGCTACCGTCGACCGTGCAGACGATCGCTTGTTCCGCGTCGCCGTGCTGCAGGGCGTTGGCGATCAGGTTCGTCGCGAGCTGCGTGATGCGCGTGGCATCCCACTCCCCGTCGACCGCGCCGCTGTACGAGTACTCGATGTGCGCGTCCGGCGCCAGGGAGCGCTGGTCCTCGACGACGTGCTGGACCAGGGCACCGAGGTCCACCTCCTCGTGCCGGATCGGAATGCCGCCGGCCAGCCGCGCTCGCGCGAGGTCGAGCATGTCCGCGATCATGTGGCCCATCAGCTTCGCGCTGGCGAGCGTGCGGGCGGCCGAGCGGCGCGTCGCCTCGTCGGGTGCCTTCCGTTCCTGCAGCACCGAGCCCATCACGATGGCGCTGAGCGGTCCGCGCAGGTCGTGGCCCAGCATCGCGGTGAAGATCTCGTTCAATCGCAGCGTCTCGGTCCTGTCGCGCAACTCGATCGCCAGGCGCTGACGCTGTTGCGCGAGCTGCACGAACACGTCGACCTTGCTCTTCAGGATGTGCGGGTCCACCGGCTTGTAGAGGAAGTCGACCGCGCCGCTCTCGTATCCCTTGAACACCCGACGTTCGTCGTGCGCACCGGCGGTCACGAACACGATGGGCACGCCGCGCGTCCGTTCGCTGCCGCGCATCAGTTCGGCGAGCTCGAAGCCGTCCATGCCGGGCATCTGCACGTCGACCAGCGCGAGGGCCACCGGATGCACGAGCAGCAGCTCCAGCGCCTCGGCGCCCGAGCGCGCCTCGAGCAGCTCCAGCTCGTCGCGGCGCAGCAGCGCGGTGAGCGCGAGCAGGTTCTCCGGCAGGTCGTCGACCAGCAGGATCTTGATACGCGGGTCCAGGTCGGGCGTCATCTCGTCTCCCCGTTCGTCGCGATGCCTTCGAGCGTGCGCAGCAACGCGCCGATGCCGGCCAGCGGCAGGACATGGTCGGCCGCCACGCGGCGCAACGCGGCGGTCGGCATGATCGGCGATGCGGCGCTCGCCGGCTCCTGCACGACGACGATGCCGCCCGCCCGGCGCACCGCCACCAGCCCGTCGGTCCCGTCGTCGCTCGCGCCGGTCAGCAGGATGGCCGCGAGCCGCGGACCGTGGACCTGGGCGGCCGACTCGAACAGCACGTCGATCGACGGACGCGAATGCTTGACCGGCGCCTCGATCGACAGCGCGAGGATCGGCCCGCGATCGACCAGCAGGTGGTAGTCGGGCGGCGCGAAATGGATCGTTCCCGGCTCGACGGGCATCTTGTCCTCCGCTTCGACGACCCGCATCGCACAGCGATGGGCGAAGACCGTCGCCAGCAGGCTCGGCCGGTCGCGTGGCACGTGCACGACGACGTGGATGGGCACCGGCAGGTCGGCGGCCAGTCGCGGCAGCAGCGTCATGAGCGCCTCGATGCCACCCGCGGACGCGCCGATCACGATCGCATCCACCCGATCGGCGAGCGAGCCCGGCGACACGGACGCGGCGCCGCCGTCGCCGGCCGGCGCGTCGGGAACCTGTCGACCGGCGGCGCACCCGATGGAACGCGTGCGAGGGTCCCCACGTCCGACGGCGCTCGATGCGACGGCCGTCATGCCTCGACCTTCTTGCGATAGAGGCGCTCGCTCGCGGCCACGACGTCGAAGCGCTCGGCGTGCCGCGAGAAGCGCAGCGACTCCTTCGACCCGATGCCGAGAAAGCCCTGGCGGCAGAGCGATTCCTCGAACAGCGCGAGGGCGCGGTCCTGCAGATCGCGCGTGAAGTAGATCAGCACGTTGCGGCACGAGATCAGATGCATCTCGGCGAAGACGCTGTCGGTGGCGAGGCTGTGATCCGAAAAGACGATGTGGTCGCGCAGCGTCTTGTCGAACACGGCCCGGTCGTAGGCGGCCGTGTAGTAGTTCGACAGCGACGCGGGCGCACCGGAACGACGATGGTTCTCCGTGAAGCCGGCGATGCGATCGATCGCGTAGATGCCGGCCTCCGCCTGCTTGAGCGCCTGCGGGTTGATGTCGGTGGCATAGATGATCGTGCGCGGCAGCAGGCCCTCCTCGCGCAGCAGGATGGCCAGCGAGTACGCCTCCTCGCCGGTGCTGCAGCCCGCCACCCAGACGCGCAGCGACGGATAGGTCCGCAACAACGGCACCACCTGCAGCCGCAGCGCACGGAAGTAGGCCGGGTCGCGGAACATTTCGCTGACCTGCACCGTCAGGTAGTCGAGCAGCACCGGGAAGAACGACGCATCGTGCAGCACGCGATCCTGGACCTGCGAAAGCGTGCCGCAACCGAAACGCGTCATCGCGGTCGACAATCGGCGCCGCAGCGAAGCCGTCGCATAGTCGCGGAAGTCGTAGTGGTACTTGCGGAAGATCGCCTCGACCAGCAGCGGCAGTTCGATGTCGGCGGTGCTCGCGGCGGTGCTCGCCGGATCGTTCGCCGGATTGCTCGTCGAAGCGTCCCGCCCACCGGCCGGCACGTGGCGAACCGTCACTTGGGCATCCACACGCGCACCAGCGACAGAAGTTTCTCGACGTCGAGCGGCTTGGCGATGTAGTCGTTGGCGCCGGCGGCCAGGCACTTCTCCTGATCGTCGCGCATCGCCTTCGCGGTCAGCGCGATGATCGGCAGCTTCTTCCAGCGCGGGTCGCTGCGGATCTCGCGCATCGCGGCGTAGCCGTCCATCTCCGGCATCATGATGTCCATCAGGACCAGGTCGATCTCCTTGCCCGGTTCGTCGGCGCTGCGGGCGATGGCGTCGACGGCCTCGCGGCCGTTCCGCGCGATGTCGATCTTCAAGCCCTTCGGCTCGAGCACGCTGGTCAGCGCGAAGATGTTGCGGACGTCGTCCTCCACGACCAGAACGCGGCGATTCTCGAGCGTCGCCTCGCGACTGCGCGCCTCGCGCAGCATGCGCTGGCGTTCGGGCGGCAGGTCCGCCTCGACCTGGTGCAGGAACAACGTCACCTCGTCGAGCAGTCGTTCGGGCGAGCGCACGTCCTTGACGATGATCGACCGCGAGTAGCGGCCGAGCCGCTGCTCCTCGTCGCGGGTCAGCACGCGGCCGGTATAGACGATCACCGGCGGGAAGGCCACGTCCTCGCGCGCCGCCATCTGCTCGAGCAGGTCGTAACCCGACAGGTCCGGCAGGTTGAGGTCCATCACCATGCAATCGAAGGTCGCCGACTGCAGCTGCGTCAGCGCGTCGGCGGCGCGCGCGACGCCCACGATCTCCACGTCGTCGGCGGCCAGCAGCGTCCGCATGCTCTCGAGCTGCCGCGCGTCGTCCTCGACGACCAGCACGCGGCGCAGCGCTTGCGCGAAGCGCGACCGCAGGCTCTCGAAGGCTTCGGCGAGGCGCTCGCGGGCCACCGGCTTCAGGTCGTAGCCGACCGCCCCGAGTTCGCGCGCCTCCTGGCTGTGGTCCGCCACAGACGCCACGTGGACCGGGATGTGGCGCGTCGCCGGGTTGCGCTTGAGCTGGTCGAGCACGCCCAGTCCCGAGTAGTCGGGCAGGTTCATGTCGAGCACGATCGCGCTCGGTCGCTCCGCCACCGCCGCCGCGAGCCCGTCCGCGGCGTTGTGCGTGACGATGCAGCGAAAACCCATCTCCTGCGCCAGGTCGTCGAGGATCGAAGCGAAGCGCCTGTCGTCCTCGATGACGAGGATCAGGCGCGGCTCGTCTTGACCGGGCGTCGTCGCCGGCCCGGCCCTAGCCGCACCGGTCGCCGGGATCGCACCCGGCGTGCGGCCCGGCGTGCGGCTCGGCGGTCGGACCGCCG
>CAHJXF010000101.1 GCA_903644065.1 Betaproteobacteria bacterium | reverse complement strand
AGCAGCGCGGGCCGCAGCGCGTCGAGATCCCGTGCGCGCGCGGCGTCGACCGTCATGCAGCGCCCGCTGCGTCGCCGTCGGCGTCGGCGTCGCCGTCAGCGTCGCCGCCGACGCGCCTCACGAACGCGGCATCGGGACATCCACGCGCCGGGTCTGCCCGTTGCCACCGGGGAAATCGACGAACAGCGCACGCACCAGGTACGGCGCGATGGCCGGCAGGGACGGCGCATCGTTGCTGGTCTCCACCCGGCCTTCGTAGTAGCGCTTGCCCGCCACGGTGCGCGAATCGATGTCGAGCTCCAGACGGCGGTGCGCGATGTCGATCGGGTAGCGGAACGTGTCGAACGACGACACGAACGGGTCGTAGCCGCCGAAGCGGCCACCGTAGGAGCCGCCGTATCCGCCGTAGCCACCGAACCCGCCGTAACCGAAGCCGCCGTAGGGGCCGAAACCGCTACCGTAGCCGCCGTAACCCCACGAGTCGCGCACCAGTACCCGCGTGCTGAAGACCGACGGCCGCAGCGTCACCAGCAGGTTGGCCTGCGCCGGCTCGGCGACCAGACGGAAGCCCTGCTGCGCCAGTTCGTCGCGCACGATGTCCTCGTACGACTTGACCTCGAGGCTGTTCTGATATTCGAGCGTCCGCGCGAAGGCGTAGGTCTTCTCGGCCGGCAACGTGGTCCATTCGTTGAAGTTGGTGACTTCGGTGCGCACCAGGCGCGGGCCCGTCGCGCAGGCACCCAGCAGCGCTGCGCTCGCCGCCACTGCCATTCCTCGAGCGACGCGACCCTTCCATGACTGATCCATCGTGTTGCCTCATCCGGTTCGAAAGGCGATCAGACATCGCCGTCGCCCACAGGTTTCCGTCATCGCGACGACGTCGGCGCGGACGCACCACGTAGACTAGCGATCGCGTCGCGGTCGCTGCGACACGCCGTGATTCAACCACAGGATGCTGCACCGGTCGCAAGGACGGACACGTCGCAGGTGCTGCGCGCGTTCGCCGTCGCGCGCGATCCGTTCGAGACCCGCCGCAACGAGACGAACGCATGAAGCCCGAGTCGCACACGACGATCTACCGCAAGGACTACCGACCGCCCGCCTTCCAGGTCGAGCGGATCGAGATGGGCTTCGACCTCGACCCGGCCGAAACGGTGGTCGCGGCGCGCCTGCATCTCGTCCGTCGGGCGCCCGGTCCGTTGCTGCTCGACGGCGAGGGACTGACCCTGCTGCAGGTCGCGGTCGACGGCGATGCGAAGGACCAGGACGGCTACCGCCTGACGTCGCGCGGCGAACGTCAGCAGTTGCGTCTCGACGACCTGCCCGACCGTTGCCTGCTCGACGTCGCGGTCCGCATCGCGCCCGCCGCCAACACGTCGCTGATGGGCCTGTACCTCTCGCGGGACGACTTCTTCACGCAATGCGAGGCGGAAGGCTTTCGCAAGATCACCTTCTTCCCCGATCGCCCGGACGTAATGGCGAAATTCACGGTGCTGCTGCGCGCCGACCGCCGCCGCTATCCGGTCCTGTTGTCGAACGGCAACCTGGTCGAGTCCGGCGACCTGCCCGACGGACGCCACTACGCGAAATGGGAAGACCCGTTTCCGAAACCCAGCTACCTGTTCGCGCTGGTCGCCGGCGACTTGTCGTCGATCGAACGCCGCGTCGTCACGCGAAGCGGACGGCCGGTCCTGCTGCAGGTCTACACCGAGAAGACCGACCTGCCGAAGGCCGGCCATGCGCTCGACTCGCTCGAGCGTTCGCTGCGCTGGGACGAGGCGCGCTTCGGCCTCGAGCTCGATCTCGACCGTTTCATGATCGTCGCCGTGGGCGACTTCAACATGGGCGCCATGGAGAACAAGGGCCTCAACATCTTCAACACCAAGTACGTGCTGGCCGATCCGCGCACCGAGACCGACAGCGATTTCGCGAACGTCGAGGCGGTCGTGGGGCACGAGTACTTCCACAACTGGACCGGCAATCGCGTCACCTGCCGGGACTGGTTCCAGCTGACGTTGAAGGAAGGCCTGACGGTCTTCCGCGACCAGGAATTCTCGGCCGACATGGCCATCGCCCAGCTCGGCGAACGCGGCGATGCCGGCGCAGCCGGCGTGCGGGCGGCGCTCCGCATCGAGAACGTCCGCCACTTGCGCGCTTCGCAGTTTCCCGAAGACGCCGGCCCGATGGCCCATCCGATCCGGCCCGAGAGTTACCAGGAAATCGGCAACTTCTACACCGCGACGGTCTACCAGAAGGGTTCGGAGGTGGTCCGCATGCAGCAGACGCTGCTCGGCCGCGACGGCATGCGGGCCGGCCTCGACGAGTACTTCCGCCGCCACGACGGCGCCGCGGTGTCGTGCGACGACTTCGTCGCCGCGATGGAGTCGGTCTACGCGTCCCGGCATCCGGGCGCCGACCTCGACCGCTTTCGCCGTTGGTACAGCCAGGCGGGGACGCCCCGCGTCTCGGCCACCGACGAGTACGACGAAGCCGCGCGGCGCTACGTGCTGACGCTGCGGCAGTTCTGTCCGCGGGTCGGCGTCGAGCGCCTGCAGCCGGTCGACAAGCAGCCCTTCCACATCCCGTTCGCCGTGGGTCTGGTCGATCGCGACGGGCGGGCGGTCGCGTTGCGGCTCGAAGTCGACGGCGGATCGGCCGCGGCATCGACGACGCGGGTGCTCGACCTCGTCGAGGACGAACAGCGCTTCGTCTTCACGGACGTCGACTCGCGTCCGGTGCCGTCGCTGCTGCGCGACTTTTCGGCGCCGGTGATCGTCGACTATGCCTACGACGACGCCGAGCTCGCCCTGCTCGCGGCCCACGACGAGGACCCGTTCAACCGCTGGGAGGCCGGTCAGCGCCTCGCGTCGCGGGAGTTGTGCCGCCTCGCGCACGACTGGCAGGCCGGCCGGCCGCTGGTGGTCGGCACCGCGCTCGCCGACGTGTACCGCGCGACGCTCGGCGACGACGCGCTCGACGCGGGCCTGAAGCAGGCGGCCGTCACGCTGCCGTCCGAAGGCACGATCGGCGAGCAGATGCCGGTCTACGACCCGGCGGCGGTTCGCCAGGCGCGGCTGTTCCTCATGCATGCGCTGGCCCACGCCCTCGTCGACGAATGGCGCGCGGTGTACCTCGCCCATCGCACCCCCGGGCCCTACGCGCCGGTGTGGGACCAGACGGCGCCGCGCGCGCTCAAGAACGTCGCGCTGAGCTATCTCGCGCGCATCCAGGACAGCGAAATGCAGGCGCTGCTCGACAGCCAGTGGTCGAACGCCGACAACATGACCGACCTGCTCGCGGCGTTCACGGCGATCGTCAACGCGCCGGCCGGGAACGATCGCGCCGGGGAGCGCAACGCGTTGCGGCGCACACGGGCGATCGCGGGCTTCTACCGGCGTTACCGCAGCGATCCGCTGGTCGTCGACAAGTGGCTGCGGGTCCAGGCCACGGCCTCGCAGGACGACGACCGCGTGCTCGACGAGGTCGTCGCCCTGACGCGCCACGCCGCCTACGCGTCGACCAATCCCAACAAGGTCGGCGCCCTGCTCGGCGCGTTCTTCACCGGCAACGCCGCCGGCTTCCATCGGGTCGATGGCCGGGGTCACGCGTTCTGGGCCGAGCAGGTGCTGGCACTCGACGTCGTCAACCCGTCGGTCGCCGGTCGCATGGCGCGCGCACTGGAGCGCTGGCGCAAGTTCGGCCCGGTCCTGCAGGGCTCCGCGAAGCGGGCGCTGGAGACGGTCCGCGACGCCACGAACCTGTCGAGCGACGTGCTCGAGATCGTCGACAAGGCCTTGTCGGTCTGAACCGGCGGTCCGCCCGTTCGATCGACCCGCATTTGCTTTTCCTCCAAAGGATTCCATGTCCGACACGCTCGCGGCCCGCGGCCGCATCTCGCTGACCCGCTACCTGATCGAGCTCGAACGCGACGCCGACGAGGGCGCCGCGCTACCGCCGTCGCTGCGGCTCCTGATCGAAGTCGTGGCCCGGGCCTGCAAGCAGATCGCCCACGAGGTCGGCAAGGGCGCTCTCGGCGGCGTGCTCGGCGAGGCGGGCACCGGCAACATCCAGGGCGAAGCGCAAAAGAAGCTCGACGTCATCGCCAACGAGATCCTGCTCGAAGCCAACGAATGGGGCGGCCACCTGGCGGCGATGGCGTCGGAAGAGATGGCCACCGTCTTCCCGATCCCGGGGCACTATCCGCGCGGAGAGTACCTGCTGCTGTTCGACCCGCTCGACGGCTCGTCGAACATCGACGTCAACGTCTCGATCGGCACCATCTTCTCGGTGCTTCGCTGCGCGGAGGGCAGCCGGCCCAGCGAGAACGACTTCCTGCAAGCCGGCAAGCTGCAGGCGGCGGCCGGTTACGCCGTCTACGGGCCGCAGACGCAACTCGTGCTCACGCTCGGTCACGGCGTCGCGGTCTTCACGCTCGATCGCGAGACGCACTCGTGGATCCTGACCGACGACCAGGTGCGCATCCCCGAGGACACGAAGGAATTCGCGATCAACATGAGCAATCGGCGCCACTGGGAGGCGCCGGTCACGCGCTACGTCGACGAGCTGCTCGCCGGACGGACCGGCCCGCTCGGCAAGGATTTCAACATGCGCTGGATCGCGTCGATGGTGGCCGACGTCCATCGCATCCTGACGCGCGGCGGCGTCTTCATGTACCCCCGCGACGCGCGCGAGCCGGAAAAGCCCGGCAAGCTGCGCCTGCTCTACGAAGCCAACCCGATGGGCTTCATCGTCGAGCAGGCCGGCGGCGCGGCGACCGATGGGGCGATGCGCATCCTCGACATCGAGCCGGCGAAGCTGCATCAGCGCGTGGCGGTATTCCTCGGCTCGAAGAACGAGGTCGACCGCATCACCGCGTACCACGCGTGAGCGGCGTCGCGCGCGGCGGGTCGTCGGCGCGCGTCACTTCGTCGACGGCGCCGGAACCGGCGTGACGGTCTCGGTGAGCGTGCCGCCACCGGTGACGCTGCCGCTGGTCGTGCCCTCGCCGTCGATGCGCGCCATGCAATCGGACCGATCGGCCGGCGGAAGTCGCTGGCAACGCGCCGACGCGTTGTCGCGATAGTCGCTGTCGGCGTCGTGCAGGCGATCCTGCCGAAGGGCGTCGTAGGCCGCCCCCGCGCTCTTCAGGCACGCGGCCTGGTCCTGGCCGGTGGCGCCGGCCAGGCAACCGGCCCGCTCGCTGTCGTATTGCGCCTTCGCGGCCTCCATCGTGGCTGCCTTCGTCGCTCCCTGCGTCGCTCCCTGCGTCGCTCCCTGCGTCGCTCCCTTCGTCCCCTCCTTCGTCGCTCCGCCGCCGTCCGCCGCGTGCGCGGCACCGCATCCCATCAGGACCAGGGCGATCATCCAACGGCAAGTCGTGCGCATCGTCGTGCTCCATTCGGCGAGGAAGGCTGAACGATACGCGTTGCCGGGTGGACGCCACGGGCCGGCGGGACGACCAGTTCGCCCGCGTGGCGGTCGATCCGGTCGACGTCAGGCGACGACGCGCGGCAAGGCGTCGCGGCGCGACCGCATCGTCGAGAACACGACGCCGACGACCAGCAGCGTCGCGGCGCCGGCGAGCAGCACGGGCGTGGTCTGCACGCGCTCGACCGCGAGACCGGCGAGCGCGACGCCGGTCGACTGGCCGAGGAAGAACGACGACGCGAACAACGCGACGGCGGTGCCGCGCGAGTCGGGCGCCATCTGCGTCGCGTTGATCTGCAGCGTGTTGTGCAGCATGTAGAAGCCGAGGCCCATCGCGAACAGGCCCGGGAGCACGAACACCGCGGCGGGCAGCGACGTCGGGCTCAACGCCACGGCGCCCACTCCGACGAACATCAGCAGGGCGCCGCCGCGCGCGAGCCCCGCTTCGCCGAGGCGCCCGACGAGCCGTCCCGCGCCGAACGAGTACGAGACGCCGCCGACCGCGAACGCGACCAGCATCGAACCCGCGAGCCCGAGCGACAGGCCGTGCTTGATGTGCAGGTGCGTCGCGAAGAACGCGAAGGGGCCGTACAGCGCGAGGCCTTCCACGAACACCGTGACAAGAACGCGGCGCGCCCACGGTCGCACCAGCACCGAGCGGATCTGCGCGACGAGGCCGAACGCGGCGGCGTTGCCCGACGGACTGCGATGCTCGGGCGTACGGACCAGCCGCGTCAGCAGCACCGCCATCAGCACGAACCAGAACGTCAGGAACACGAACGGTGCCCGCCAGCTCAGCAGGTCGGTCGCGATGCCGCCCACCGCCTGGCCGAAGGCGATGCCGGTGATCTGGCCCATCAGGAAGCGCGCCAGCACGGGCTGACGCTGGTCGTAGGGCACGTTGTCGCCGATCCACGCCATCGACAGCGGCATCATCGAGGCCATCGACGCGCCGGCGAACGCCCGTGCGAGCAGCAGCACGGCGAAGCTCGGCGCCGCAGCGCAGGCCGCCGAAGCCAGCGCGCCGCAGCCGCACGCGAACAGGATCACCTTGAGCTTGCCGAAGCGGTCGCCCGAGGGACCGAAGACGATCTGCAGGCAACCGTAGGACACCGCGAACACGGTGACCACGTTGGCCGCATGCCGGAGGCCGACGCCGAAATCGGTGGCGAGCCGGGGGATCGCGGCGTCCATCACGCGCATCGACGAGGCGCTGCCGAACGCGACCAGCGCGAGCAGCACGATGACCCGGTTCGTGGCCCGCGGCACGCGGGTCGTGCCGCCCGTCAGAGGCAGCGCGTCCCCGGTCGCCGCGGGCAGCGCCGCCGTCATGCGCAGGTCACGGCAACAGCACCATCGACCCGGTCGTCTTCCGCGCCGCGAGATCCTCGTGCGCGCGCCCGACGTCCGCCAGCGGATAGGTGCGCTCGATGTCGAAGCGGATGCGGCCCGACGCCACCATCTCGAAGAGCTCGGCCGTGGCGGCCTCCAGCTTGGCGCGGGTCGCGACGTGGGTGCCGAGCGTCGGCCGCGTGACGAACAGCGAGCCCTTGGCGGCGAGGATGCCCAGGTTGACCCCGGTCACCGCGCCGGACGCATTGCCGTAGCTGACCATCAGCCCGCGCGGCTGCAGGCTGTCGAGCGAAGCCTCCCAGGTGTCCTTGCCGACGCCGTCGTAGACCACCGGCACCTTTGCACCGTCGGTCAGTTCGCCGACCCGCTTCGCGATGTCCTCATGGCTGTAGTCGATCGTCTCCCAGGCGCCGTGCGCCTTTGCGAGCGCGGCCTTCTCGGGCGAGCTGACGGTGCCGATCAGCCTGACGCCGAGCGCCTTCGCCCATTGACAGGCGATCAGGCCGACCCCACCCGCGGCGGCATGGAACAGGATCGTCTCGTCGCCCTGCAGCCGGTAGGTCTGGCGAAACAGGTACTGCACCGTCAGTCCCTTCAGCATCATCGCCGCGCCCACCTCGAACGAGACGTCGTCGGGCAGCCGCACGACCTGCAGCGCCGGCATCGTGCGCCGCGTCGCGTAGGCCCCGAGCGGCCCCTGTCCGTAGGCCACGCGATCGCCCGCCGCGACGTGTTCCACCCCCTCCCCCACCGCCTCGACGACGCCCGCGCCCTCGAAGCCGAGTCCCGACGGCATCGGGTTCGGATAGAGCCCGGTGCGAAAGTAGATGTCGATGAAGTTGAGGCCGACGGCCTTCTGTTCGATCGTCACCTCGCCGGCCGCCGGCGGTGCGACGTCGACCTCTTCGAGCTTCATCGTCTCGGGGCCGCCGGTCGCATGGATGCGGATGGCCATAGCTCGCGCCCGGTCTTTCGGAACGATGGGCGCACGGGTCGACGAGGTCTTGTTCTTCATCTGGTCTCCATTCGAGAAGGTGGGATCGACGGCACTCGTCCGCGCTGCGACACGATGAACACGCCGACCATCACGAGCACGGTGCCGGCGATCTGCAGCGGTCCCATGCGTTCGTCGAGCAACAGGTCGGCGAGCAGGATCGTCGACACCGGACCGATCATGCCGATCTGCGACGCGACACTGGCGCCGAGCCGGCGGATCGCCATCATGACGGCGAACACCGGCACGACGGTGCACATCGTCCCGTTCAGCAACGACAGGCCGTAGACCGGGCCCGGCAGCGTGTCGAGCGACGCGACCGGTCGCGTCAGCGCGAAGTGCGCGATGCAGCACAGCGACGCGATGCAGCTCGCGTAGGCGGTCAGCCGCAACGTGCCCACGCGCTTCAGCAACTCGCCGCTGCCCACGAGATAGACCGCGTACGACAGCGCGCTGCCGAACACCAGCGCGCTGCCGAGCACGATGCTGCTGCCGCCGAGATGGAAGTCGTGCGCGAAGGCGAGCACCACGCCGCCGTAGCCGAGCAACAGCGCCGCGACCTGTCGGCCGGTCACCCGCCGGTGGAAGGCGAGCACGCCGATCAGCAGGACGATCGTCGGATTGAGATAGAGGATCAGGCGCTCGAGCGACGCCGACACGTACTCGAGCCCGAGGAAGTCGAGGTAGCTCGCCAGGTAGTAGCCGGTGAAGCCGAGCGCCACGACCTTCCAGCGATCGACGGTCGTCAGGCGCACGACGTCCGGCCGGCGCGCCGCGTACCACGCGATGGCCGCGAAGAACGGCAGGGCCACGGCCATCCGCAAGGCGATCAGCGTGATGGCGTCCGCGCCGTGGCGGTAGCCGAGCTTGACGATGATCGCCTTGCCCGAGAACGCGATGGCGCCGAACGCGGCCAGCCCGATACCGCCGAGATCGACGGCGGGCGGCGAGGCGTGCGGCGAAGCGAGGGACGAACCCGCTGACGCGTCGACGGTCGACGCCGGGGTCTCGGCGATGCGTTGCATGATGGAAAGAAAGGGGGTCGGGCCGTCGACGCGGCGTCGCCGCGGCAGCCCGCACGGCGGACTATAGCGTCTCGGCCGCGGTGGGCCCGAGCGGCGGGCGACGCGCCATCGGACCGCTCCGCCTGCGGCACGGCCGGCCGCTTCCTGCAGCATGGCCGGCCGCCGCATTACTTATAATCGCCCGGTCGCGCGTGGTCCCGCGCACCGCCCGGCCGCCACGGCCTCCTCCCATGAAAATCATCGTCCTCGGCGCCGGCATTCTCGGCGCGACCACCGCGTGGTTCCTCCGACGCGACGGTCACGACGTCACCGTCGTCGACCGTCAGCCGGGTCCCGGACTCGAGACGAGCTACGCCAACGGTTCGCAGATCTCCGTGTCGTACGCGGAACCGTGGGCCAATCCGAGCGCGCCGCTCAAGATCCTCAAGTGGCTCGGCAAGGAGGACTCGCCGCTGCTGTTTCGCCTCAACGCCGATCCGCACCAGTGGATGTGGGGTCTGTCGTTCCTCGCCAATTGCACGCCGGGCAGGACGCGCTTCAACACGATCCAGCTCACCAACCTCGGGATCTACAGCCGCAACACGCTGATCGCGCTCCGCGAGGCGACCGGCATCCGCTACGACGCGTTGTCGCGCGGCATCATGCATCTGTACGAGAGCAACGCCGAATTCGACGCGGCCCGTCCCGGGCTCGAGCTGATGCGCGAATTCGGCTGCACGATGCAGTTCCTGACACCCGACGAGATCGTCGCGCTCGAACCGTCGCTCGCGCCCTACAAGCCGCGACTCGCGGCGGCGGCCCATGCGCCCGAGGACGAGTCCGGCGACGCGTACAAGTTCGTGCAGGGGCTGACCGGTCTGTCGGCGACGCAGGGCGTCGAGTTCCGCTATGAAACGCAGGTGTTGTCGCTCAAGTCGAACGGCGACCGCCTGACCGGCGTCGTCATCAAGCACGGCCAGTTGAACGGACCGGGTCGCGAGGAGACGCTGATGGCGGACGCCTACGTCATGTGCCTCGGTCCCTGGTCGGCCCACCTGCTGCGCACGGTCGGCTTGTCGACGCTAATCTATCCCGCCAAGGGCTATTCGGCGACGATGCCGATCCGGCCGGGCGCGCTGGCCAACACGGTCAGCCTGACCGACCATCAGCTGAAGATCGTCTTTTCGCGGTTGGGCGATCGGATCCGCATCGCCGGCACCGCCGAACTGTCGGGCTACGACACCGGACTCAACCGGCTGCGCTGCGAGGCCCTCACCCGCCGCGCCGAGGAGATCTTTCCCGGCGTGCTCGACCCGTCGCAGGTCGAATACTGGACCGGGCTGCGGCCGGCCACGCCGTCCAACGTGCCCTACATCGGCCGCAGCAAGCTCGGCAATCTGTGGCTCAACACAGGCCACGGCACGCTCGGCTGGACCCATGGGGCCGGTTCGGGCCTCGCGCTCGCCGACCTCGTGGCGGGCCGCAAGCCCGACGTCGACTTCGCGTTCTGCGGCCGCTGAGCGGCCGCCCCGGACGCTCGACGACCGTCAGCGTTCGACGTTGCCCGCGCCCGGCCGACCGACCGGTCCGG
>CAHJXF010000100.1 GCA_903644065.1 Betaproteobacteria bacterium | reverse complement strand
CTGCGCGCCCATGCGGCCGACGCGATCGACTTCGACGCGCTGCGCGGGCGACGGGTCGCGGTGATCGGCGCGGCGGCGTCCGCCTTCGACAACGCCGCCACGGCGCTCGAGCACGGGGCGGCCTCGGTGCGCATGCTGTGCCGCCGCCCCGAGCTGCAGCGGGTGCAACCGTACAAGGTGCTCGCCTACCAGGGCTTCCTGCGGCACTTCGGCGAGCTGCCCGACGACACGCGCTGGCGGATGATGAATCATCTGATGACGACTCGCGAGGCGCTGACCCGCGAGACCTGGGAACGCGTGACCATCCATCCCAACTTCGACCTGGTCACCGGCGCGGCGCTGCTCGACGCGACGGTCGCCGACCACGGGCTGTCGGCGCGGCTGCGCACGCCGCGCGGCGAGTTCGATGCCGACTTCGTGATCTGCGGCACCGGCTTCGAGACCGACCTCGCGCTGCGTCCCGAGCTGTCCGACCTGGTCGACCACGTCGCGCGCTGGTCCGATCGCTACGCGCCGCCCGCCACGGAGCGCAACCTGCGGATGGGCGCCTATCCGTACCTCGACGGCGGCATGGCGTTCACCGAGCGCGTGCCCGGCGCCGCGCCGTGGGTGCGCGACGTGCACTGCTTCAACTTCGGCGCGACGCTCAGCTTCGGCCCGTCGGGCTCGTCGATCAGCGCGATGAAGTTCGCCGCGCCGCGCGTGGTGCACGCGATCGGCCGCGACCTGTTCGTCGCCGACGCCGCCGTCCACGAGAGCCGCCTGAAGGCCTACGACACGCCGGAGTTCCCGATGGTCTTCGCCCGCGACCAGGTCGCGGCGACGGCCGACGGATGATCGGGCGACCCGCGGCCCGTGGACTTCGCCACCATCCGGACCTACCTGCCGTTCCTGCTGGCCGCGGCCGGCATGACGGTGCTGCTGTCGCTGCTGTCGCTGGTCTTCGGCTCGGTCCTCGGGCTCGGCTTCGCGTTCCTGCGCATCTCTTCGAACCGCTTGCTGAGCCGCACGGCGTGGACCTTCGTGTGGCTGGTGCGCGGCACGCCGATGCTGCTGCAGATCTTCGCGATCTACTACTGGCTGCCGACCATCGGCATCCTGCTGCCGCCGTTCACGGCCGGGGTCGTCGCACTGTCGGTCAACGCCGCGGCCTACTACGTCGACATCTTCCGCGCCGCCATCCTCACCGTCCCCCGCGGCCTGATCGAGGCCGGCGACGCGATCGGCATGCGGCCGTGGCAGACCATGCGCCGCGTGGTGCTGCCGCTCGCGCTCAAGCCGGCGCTGCCGCCGTACATCGGCCAGGCCATCAACGCGGTCAAGAACACGTCGCTGGTGTCGGTGATCTCGGTGCAGGAACTCACCGCGACCAGCCAGTCGATCTACAGCAGCACCTACAAGGTCGCCGAGATCCTCGGCACCGCGGGGGTGATCTACCTGGCCATCACCACCGTGCTCGCGGTGCTGCAGTCGTGGCTCGAGCGCCGTCTCGACTACGGGCTGGCGCGGCGATGAGCGCGATCGTCGAGCTGCGCCACGTGTCGAAGCGCTACGGCCGGACCACGGTGCTCGACGACGTCAGCCTGTCGGTCGAAGAGGGCGACATCGTCGCGGTGATCGGGCCGTCGGGCGCCGGCAAGAGCAGCCTGCTGCGCATCGTCAACCAGCTCGAGCGCCACGACGCCGGCGAGTTGCTGATCGACGGCGTCGCGGTCGATCCCGACGAGCGGCCCGCGCGGAAGGCGGCGCTCCGCGCGGGCGTCGGCATGGTGTTCCAGAGCTTCAACCTGTGGCCGCACCGCACCGCGATCGAGAACGTGATGGAAGGGCCGCGCACCGTGCTGCGCATGCCGCGCGCGGCGGCCGAGGAACGTGCGGTCGCGCTGCTCGAACGCGTCGGGCTCGTCGACCATCGCGACAAGTTCCCGTCGCAGCTGTCGGGCGGCCAGCAGCAGCGCGTCGCGATCGCGCGCGCCCTCGCGATGCAGCCGCGCGTGATGCTGTTCGACGAGGCGACCTCGGCGCTCGACCCGGCGCTGGTGCGCGACGTGCTCGACGTGATGACGGCGCTGGCCGTCGAGCGCATGACGATGCTGGTCGTGACCCACGAGATGCGCTTCGCGCGCGACGTCGCCGACCGCATCGTCTTCATGGCCGCCGGGCAGATCCTCGAGGAAGCGCCGCCGGCGCGCTTCTTCGACGACCCGCAGCATCCGCTGGCGCGCGGCTTCGTGGCAAGCACGGCGCAGCGTGCCTGAACCCTTCACCATTCATCGAGCGCCATGACCCCGCACTCCACCTTCGCGCCGCTCGGCCCGAACGCCCCCGAGACCTACGCGACGGTCGACGCCGCCGTGCGCGACAAGCTGCTGTCGGTCGCCGTGCCGACGCTGTCGGCCGTGATGTTCTCGAAGGGGCTGCACAGCCGCTTCTTCCCCGGCAGCCGGCCGCTCAACAAGGCGGCGGCGAAGTTCTGCGGCGCGGCCTGGACCATCCGCTCGATCCCGATCCGGGAAGATCTCCGCACCCAGATCTCGAACGGCACGCTGCCGAGCCGCAACCGCCTCGCGTTCGACGCGGCGCCGCCCGGTTCGGTGATCGTGTGCGGCACCGGGTCGCATCCGCAGGTGTCGATGATGGGCGACATCATGAGCACCGCGCTGATGGTGCGCGGCGTGGCCGCGGTGGTGCTCGACACCAGCGTGTCGGATGCGCACTTCGTGTCGACGATGCCGTTCCCGGTGGTGGCCGCCGGCACGACGTCGGTATCGTCGTTCGCGAGCCTGATGGTGATCGACCACGACACGCCGATCGGCCTGCAGGGCGTGGCGGTGTTCCCCGGCGACGTCATCGTCGGCGACGAGAACGGCGCGGTATGCGTGCCGCGTCACCTCGCCGACGAGATCGCCGACGCCGCGATCGAACAGGAGCGCCTCGAGGTGTACGTGCTGGAGCTGATCCGCCAGGGCGCGCCGATCGACGGCACCTATCCGCCCAACGCCGCGGTGCTGGCCGGCTACGCGCGCTGGCGCGAGGAGCGAAGCGCCGGCGAGCAGCGCGGCTGCGAGCGCCGGGAGATCGATCCGGCGTGAGCCGGTCGCCCGTCGGCCGGTCCTTTTGCGAGCACGTGTGAAGCGCCTGCTGCGCCGATCCGCATGAAGCGGCTGCTCCGCCATCCCGCGTTTCGCGACGGCGTGCGCGACATGCTGCTGGTCGCCGCCGGCACGATGGCGTGGGGACTGATGACCGGGGTCGCGATGGTCCGCTCCGGCCTGCATCCGGCCGAGCTGCTGCTGATGGGCGTGCTGGTGTTCGCCGGCAGCTCGCAGCTGGCCGCCATCCCGCTGATCGAGGCGCACGCGTCCGCCTGGCTGATCCTCGCCGCCAGCTTCTGCGTCAACCTGCGCTTCGTGGTCTTCAGCGTCCACCTGCGGCCCTATGCGATGCACCGCGGCCTGGCGCTGCGGCTGGCCGGTGGCTACCTGATGGGCGACCTCAACTACGTGCTGTTCACGCGCCGCTTCCCGGTGCCCGCGGTGGAGCCGGCGCTCCTCGAGACGCAGGACGCCTACTGGCTCGGGCTGGGGCTCGCGGGCTGGGTGGGCTGGGTCGTGCCGAGCCTGGTCGGCATCGGCCTCGGCAACCTCGTGCCCGAGGCGTGGGGTCTGGGCTTCGCCGGCGTCCTCGCGCTGGTCGCGATGACCTGCTCGCTGGTCACCACGCGGCTGCGCGCCGTGTCGGCGACCGTGGCGGGGCTGACCGCGGTGGCGATGGTCGCGCTGCCGCTGAAGCTCAACCTGATCGTCGCCATCGTCACCGCGGTCGCCGTGTGCCTGACGCTCGAGACGGCGCGGGCGCGACGTCTCGCCGGTCGTCCGCGCGCATGAACGACTGGACCACGGTGGCGACGATCGTCGGCATGGCGGCGATCACCGTCGTCACCCGGTCGTTCTTCTTCCTGTCGAACCGGCCGTGGCGCTTGCCGGCATGGGCGCAGCGCGGCCTGCGGTACGCGCCGGTCGCGGCGCTGGCGGCGGTGATCGCGCCCGAGGTGTTGCTGACGCACGGACACGCGCTCGCGACGTGGCGGGACGCGCGCCTGTTCGCGATCGCCGTCGCCCTCGCCTGGTACCGCTGGCGGGGCGGCGTGCTCGGAACGATCGGGGCCGGCATGGCGGTCTACCTGCCGCTCCACGTGGGCGCGGGCTGGTGACGGGCCGGCAGCGCGACGGGCCGCAGGACGACGGCCGGACACAGGATTCACGACGGTGGACGGCGAAGGCGGCCGACTAGACGTGGCATGAATCTTGCGAATTCGTCGGGCTTTACGTCAGGAACGCCATGTCCCTCATGCGCGGCCGAAAGAGCGGCGATCCGATGGTGCTGAGCCTGCGGCAAATCGAGATCTTCCGCGCCGTGATGACGACCGGCTCGATCAGCGGCGCCTCGCAACTGTTGTTCGTGTCGCAGCCGGCGGTCAGCCGCCTGCTGTCGCATACCGAGCAGCGGGTCGGCTTTCCGCTGTTCGAGCGCATCAAGGGGCGCCTCTACTCGACCCCCGAGGCGAA
Organism: Betaproteobacteria bacterium; assembly: GCA_903644065.1. Lineage (GTDB taxonomy): Bacteria > Pseudomonadota > Gammaproteobacteria > Burkholderiales > Burkholderiaceae_D > CAHJXF01. Next base: position 5,808 of record CAHJXF010000100.1, on the reverse strand, counting down.
GAAGCTGTTCCACGAGGTGGAGAGCGTCTATCACGCGGTGCAGCGCGTACAGGAGCTGGCGCACGACCTGTCGCAGCACCGCAGCGGCATCCTCAATCTCGTCAGCAGCCCGAGCATCGGACAGATGATCGTCCCGCAGGCGATCGCGTTGTTCCGCGCCCGCTACCCGGAGGTCAAGGTCACGCTGCAGTGCCTCAACTACGCTCACCTGAAGGAGCGGCTGCTCAATCGACAGGCCGACCTCGGCGCCATCATCCTGCCGATGTCGCACCCGAATCTGGAAGTCGCACCGTTGTGCAGCAATCGTTTGGTGTGCATCCTGCCGCGCGACCACGAGCTGGCGCGTCTGGCGGAGCTGTCGCTGCCCGACCTGCGGCCCTATCCGCTGATCGCCTACGACAAGGATTCGCCGTTCGGCCACCTGGTCGGCGACATGTACCAGCGCGCCGACGAGCCGTTGAAGGCGGCCATCGAGGTGGGTTCGCCGCAGAACGCCTGCTCGCTGGTGCAGGCCGGCGCGGGCATCGCGCTGGTCGACGAGTTCTCGGTGCGCAGCTGGTCCGGCAGCGGCCAGCTGGTGATGCGCGAGGTGGTCGACGCGGCGATCCTGCAGGCCAACCTCGTGCACCTGAGCTACGAGCCGATGTCGCAGATGACCCAGGCGTTCGTGGTCGAGCTGCGGCAACTGCTCAAGCGCCAGGGGTTCTCGCTGGCGGCCCGGCCACGCCTCGCCGAAGCCGCCTGAGCGCGCCTGAGCGGATACCGATCCGCGCCGGCCGGCCGGCCGGCCGTACGGCTTAACACGACGTTAAGGATCGCCGACGAATCGACAGGCGACAGTGCGGAACGACTGGCCGAAACTTTCGCCCGATCCCCCGATTCGAACGCCTTCGATCCATCGCGCGAGCCCGACCCATGACCCACGACGCCTTCGATCTCACGATCCGCAACGGCCGCCTGTCCAACGAGCACGCGACCTGGTTCGCGGACATCGGCGTCCGCGACGGCCTGATCGCCGCGATCGAGCCGAACCTGCCGCCCGGCGCCCGCGACATCGACGCGACCGGCCGCTGGGTCCTGCCCGGCGGCATCGACAGTCACGTGCACATCGAACAGCTGTCCGGCATGGGCAAGATGTGCGCCGACGACTTCTACTCCGGCACCGTCTCGGCGGCCTACGGCGGCACCACGACGATCATGCCGTTCGCGGTCCAGCATCGCGGCCAGAGCATCCCGGCCGTGATCGCCGACTACGCGGCACGCGCGGCCGCCAAGGCGGTGATCGACTACGGCTTCCACCTGATCCTCACCGATCCGAACGAGCAGGCGCTGACCGACGACCTGCCCACCGCGATCCGCGGCGGCATCACGTCGCTGAAGGTCTACATGACCTACGACCAGCTGAAGCTCGACGACGCCCAGCTGCTCGACGTGCTGGCGGTGGCCAACGAGGAGGGCGCGCTGGTGATGATGCACGCCGAGAACCACGACATGATCCGCTGGATCGCCAAGCGGCTGCTGGCGCGCGGCCATGTCGCGCCGAAGTTCCACGCGGTGGCCCACGACCCGTTGACCGAGTGCGAGGCGACCTATCGCGCGGTGACGCTGTCGCGCCTGATCGACGTGCCGGTGCTGATCGTCCACGTCTCGGGCGCCGAGACCATCGACGTGATCCGCGCGTCGCGGGCGAAGGGCGCGCTGATCCACGCCGAGAGCTGTCCGCAGTACCTGTTCCTCGAAGCGGCCGACATCGACCTGCCCGGCGTCGAAGGCGCCAAGTACTGCTGCAGTCCGCCGCCGCGCGATCGCGCATCGCAAGAGGCCGTGTGGGCCGGCCTGAAGGACGGCACGCTCGACCTCTACTCGTCCGACCACGCGCCGTTCCGCTTCGACGAGAGCGGCAAGCTGCCGAAGGGCGACCAGACCGTGTTCAAGGAGATGGCCAACGGCGTGCCGGGCATCGAGGTCCGCATGCCGCTGCTGTTCTCCGAAGGCGTGCTCAAGGGCCGCATCGACATCCACGAGTTCGTCGCGCTGACGTCGGCCAACCACGCGCGGATGTACGGCCTCGCGCACCGCAAGGGCGATCTCGCGGTGGGCCTCGACGCCGACATCGGCGTGTGGGATCCGGCCCTCGGGGTCACGATCACGACCGCCGGCCTGCACGATCGCGTCGGCTACACGCCGTACGAGGGACGCGCGATCACGGGCTGGCCGACCACGGTCGTCAGTCGCGGACGCGTCGTGATCGACGACGGACGGCTGCAGGTCGAGGCGGGTAGCGGCGAGTACCTGCGCTGCGGTCGACCGCAGCCGGTCGGCGACCAGATCGCGGCCGACGCGCCGCGCAACGCGCTGTCGGTGGCGCTGGGACTCGGTCGGTCGCCGTCGCCGTCGTCCTCGGTCGCGGAATCCGGGGCGGCCGACGAGGATCGCGCCCTGGTTCCCGCAGAGGTCGGCGAGCAGTAGCGGACCTCGCGGCCCCGCACGCGGCGGGGCCGCGCGTCACGCTTCGGGTCGCGGCGGGTCGTCCGTCCCTTCGGCTTCGAAGGTCGCGAGCACGGTGCCGCGCGCGACGGTCGCCCCCTCGTCGACCGGCAGGCTCGCGATGGTGCCGTCGCGCGGCGCGACCAGCGTGTACATCAGCTTCATGGCCTCCATGACGACAACGGGATCGCCGCGAGCGACGGACTGGCCGCGCGCGACGAGCACGCGCGCGACGAGGCCCGGCATCTCGGCGGCGATCACGTCGCCCGCGATCGACGCGTCGGCAGCGGAACGGGTCGCGGCGACCGCGGGCACGACCGTGAAGGTCTGCCAGTCGCCGTCGTGCCACAAGCCGACGCGGGACGCGTCGATCGTGGCCGCGTAGCGACGACCGGCCGCGACCACGCCGTCGGTCGTCTCCTCGTAGCGCGACGACCGGTCGCCGATCAGACCGTCGATGGTCCGCGCTGCCGTCGTCGTCGCTGCCTTCGTCGTCGCTTCCGTCGTCGTCGCTGCCTTCGTCGTCGCTTCCGTCGTCGCGGCCGTCGGCGGCTGCAGGGTGACCGCGTCGGTCGTCCCGTCATGGTTCACCGAGACCAGCGTGGCAGCGCCGCGGCCGGCCGCGGCGGTGAGGCGAAAGCCGACCAGGGCGTGGAGCGGGCGATCCGTGCGCGTGGCTCGCAGGCGAGCGAAGTACCAGCACGCCGCGGCGGCGCCGACGCGCTCACGGGTTTGGGCATCGTCGGGCCGCCAGCCGTCCGGATACGCATCGACGAGGAAGCGCGTGGTCAGCGGCCGGTCGAATGCCGGCTGCTCGAGGAGGTCGATCAGCAGCGCCTGGTTGGTCCGCACGCCTTCGATGCGCAGGCCGCGCACGCCGGAGACCAGGGAATCGCGCGCCGCGGCCCGCGACGCGCCGGACGCGATGACCTTGGCCAGCAGCGAGTCGTAGTGCGGCGTGATGTCGCTGGCCGCATCGATGCCGCTGTCGACGCGCAGCCCGTCCGCCCGCGGCTCCTCGTAGCGCTCGACGCGCCCGAACGACGGCGCGAAGCCGGCGTCGGGCACCTCGGCGTTGATGCGCGCCTCGATGGCCCAGCCGCGGCGGGCGACCTGCGCCTGCTCGAACGGCAGGCGCTCCCCGGCGGCGCCGCGGATCTGCCACTCGACCAGGTCGATCGATGGCGACGATGGCGACGCCGGCAGGGACGAGGTCGACGGTGCATCCGGCGAGGACAGCCTGACCGCCGGCGAGGACGACGGTCCGGCCGGCAGCAGCCTCACGGTCAGTTCGGTGACCGGATGCTCGACCTGCAGCCGCGTGTTCATCTCGAGGAACCACGGCTCGTCGGGACGATCGGCGTCGAGCACGAATTCGACGGTGCCCACCGAGTCGTAGCCGATCGTGCGACCGAGCGACAGCGCGGCGTCGAACAGCTTTTCGCGGACTGCATCCGACAGGTGACCGGCGGGCGCCTCCTCGACGATCTTCTGGTAGTTGCGCTGGATCGAGCACTCGCGCTCGAACAGGTGCACGAGGCCGCCGTGCCGGTCGCCGAGCAGCTGCACTTCGAGATGGCGCGGGCGCTGCACGTAGCGCTCGAGCAGCACGCGGTCGTCGCCGAACGCGGCCAGCGCCTCGCCGCGGGCCGCGGCGAGCTGCGCGATGAACGCGTCGGCGCCGTCGACCCGCTTCATGCCCTTGCCGCCGCCGCCGGCGCTGGCCTTGATCAGCAGCGGGAACCCGATGCGTCCGGCTGCTTCGACGAGCGTCGCCGCGTCCTGATCGTCCCCGTCGTAACCCGGCACGCACGGCACGCCGGCCGCGCGTGCGATGCGCTTGCTCTCGATCTTGGAGCCCATCCGCGCGATCGCGTCGCGATGCGGGCCGACGAAGACGAGGCCCGCGGCGGCGCAGGCGTCGATCAGCTCGAGCTTCTCGGACAGGAAGCCGTAGCCGGGATGGATCGCTTGCGCACCGTTATCGCGTGCGGCGCGGACGATCGCCTGCGCGTCGAGGTACGACTCGCGCGCCGGCGGGGGTCCGAGGCGCACCGCGACGTCGGCTTCGCGGACATGACGGGCGCCGGCGTCGGCGTCCGAGTACACCGCGATCGTGCGGATGCCGAGGCGCCGGCAGGTGCGCATGACGCGGCAGGCGATCTCGCCGCGGTTGGCGACCAGGACGGCGTCAAACATCGCGCTCGGCGTGGCGCGTCACGGTCGCTGCCGCGGACGACCCGTCGACCCAACGACTCGTCGCGACTCGTCGCGAATCGCCGCGACGCTGCGGCGCTGCGGCGCGGCCGAACCGCCGCGCACGGGACTCTCGTTCGTCGCGGACTCGCGCATCACATGCGATACACGGGGCTCGGCCCCGCGAAACGCGGCGTGCTCGCGTCGCAGAGCTGCAGGCAGATGCCGAGCACGTCGCGGGTCTGCGCGGGCTCGATCAGGCCGTCGTCCCACAGCCGTGCGGTGGCGTAGTACGGGTCGCTCTGTTCCTCGAACTGGCGACGCGTCTCGGCCTCCAGCGCCATCAGCGACGCGGCGTCGCCGTCGCCCTTCAACGACCCGCGCCGCAGCTCGGTCAGCACCGTGCTCGCGACATCCGGGCTCATCGTCGCGATGCGACTGTTGGGCCACGCGAACAGGAAACGCGGCGCGAAGCCGCGGCCGCACATGCCGTAGTTGCCGGCGCCGTAGCTGCCGCCGATCAGCACCGTGATACGCGGCACGCGGGCCGTCGCGACCGCGTAGACGAGCTTGGCCGAATGCTTGGCGATGCCGCCGCGCTCGGCTTCGGTGCCGACCATGAAGCCGGTGATGTTCTGCAGGAAGAGGATGGGGATGCGCCGCTGGTTGCACAGTTCGATGAAGTGCGCCCCCTTCAGCGACGACTCCGAGAACAGCACGCCGTTGTTGGCGACGATGCCGACCGGATAGCCGTGCAGATGCGCGAACGCGCACACCAGCGTCGCGCCGTATTCTGGCTTGAAGGCCTGCAGGGGACCGTCGTCTTCGCGCGCGTCGACCAGCCGCTCGATGACCTCGTGCACGTCGAACGGCTGCTTGAGATCGGTGCCGACGATGCCGGCGATCTCGTCCGGGTCGCTCCGCGGCGCGCGCACCGGCAGGCGCGTCGCGTGTCCGACGGTCGGCCAGTTGAGGTGGGCCACGATGTCGCGCAGCTTCTGCAGCGCCTCGTACTCGGTCGGCGCCAGGTAGTCGGTGACCCCCGACACCCGCGCATGCATCGCGGCGCCGCCGAGCGTCTCGCCGTCGACGACTTCGCCGATCGCCGCCTTGACGATCGGCGGG
>CAHJXF010000099.1 GCA_903644065.1 Betaproteobacteria bacterium | reverse complement strand
CTACGAGACGCGGCGCTGACGCGCGATACCGCGCCGTCGTGGGCGCGGCGGTCGGCCGGCGCGGGTCGCCAGATCCGGGCGCCGCGTCGCGATGTCGACGATGGATACCAACGATGATCGCGACGTCACGGACGGAAGAAGCCCGGGCTCCATTGCCCCTGCGGCGAGCGGACCAGCGTCAGCGCCTCGGCGATCGTGAATCCCGAGCGCGCCAGGTCGGCATAGCCGGCCTTCACGTCCTGCCAGCGTCGCGTCTCCGCGACCGGCGCGGTCCAGCGGTGTCGATACGGCACCTGCTGGCCGATCAGCAGCGTGAAGTAGCCGTCGAGCCGGAACGGATCGAGCGGATCGATCAGCGTGTCGGCCCAGAGCGAGGTCGGGCCGTGCGCCCGGTAGTACTCGACGATCGGCGCGGCACCCGCCAGGTCCACGTCCGCGCGACACGCGCGCCAGAACGCGCTGTCGAGCCGCGTGTTGAAGCGGTAGTGCACCGCGAGGAAGTTGCGGATCGCGTTCCACAGCCGCGTGCAGTACGCGTTGAACTGCGTGGCGAGGACGGCGTCGGGGCTGCCCGCCGAGTCGATCAGGCTCGCGGTCAACGCCTGCGACGCCGCGCAGATGACGAACAGCGCGGTCGCCTCGAGCGGCTCGACGAAGCCGGCCGCGTTGCCGATGCCCACGACGTTCTTCACCCACGCGCGGCGCCGGCTGCCGCTGACGAACCGGACGACGCGCGTGTTCGCGACCTTGGGGCAGCGCGCCCTGAACTCGCGCTCCGCCTCGTCGTCCGACACGAAGGCGCTCGCGTACACGTAGCCGCGATTGATGCGGTGCTCGTGCTCGATCTGCCAGCACCAGCCGGCGTTCATCGTCTCGGCCGTCGTGTACGGCAGGATCGGCTCGTCGCCGCGCGCCCAGCCGCCGACGATCGCGCGATCGCAGAACAGCGTCGAGTCGAACGAGTCGAACGGTTCGTCGAGCGCCTCGCCGAGCAGCTCGGAGCGGAAGCCCGAGCAATCGACGTAGAGATCGGCGGTCACCACGTCGCCGCCCGCCAGGCGGAGCGCCGCGATGCCGCCGTCGTCCCGGTCCACGGCCTGCACGGTCGTTTCGCGCACCGTCACGCCGACCCGCGCGGCCTGCCGTTCGAGGAAGCCGACGAAGCGTTCGTTCTCGAGGTGGTAGGCGAAGTTGCGCTCGATCAGCGGCGCGCCGTTGTCGAGACGGCCGAACGCACGTCCCGCGGCCATCAGCGCGGCGGTCCGGTCGGCGAACGCGAAGTCGTCGTCGCAGTAGTAGCCCACCCGTTGCGACAGTCCTTGCTCGGGACGGTCGACCTGCGTCGTGAACGGATAGTGGAACGCGGGCCGCGGCCCCCACAGGAAGCGCACGCCCAGCTTCCACAGCGGCTCCGCATCGGCGAACACGTCGCCGACCGGTATGCCGAGATAGGCGTGCAGGTGTTCCGGGACGTAGTTGGTCGTGCCTTCGCCGACGCCGATGATGCCGATCTCCTTCGAGCGCAGCACCGTCACGTCGAGCTGCGGGATGCGCATCTTCAGCGTGATGGCCGCGAGGAAGCCGGCGCTGCCGCCACCGAGCACGACGACGCGCCGCACCGGCGCCGTCACGCGCGGCTCCGCGAGCGGCGGGACGTCGGTGGATCGGACGGCGGCATCGGGCGGGTCGCGGGGTTCAGGTCGGTCACGGCATCATCCGGCGACGAGCGCCGGCTCGCGCGGCGGCACCACCTGCGCGAGCGCGCCGGCGATGCGTTCCAGCCACGGGTCGTCCTGGCGCGGTCGCAGCGACTCCGACCAGCGCCAGCTACTTTCCGACGGGACGTCGGCCGACCGGGTCGCGGCGGCGATGCGTCGGATGGTGTCGAGGATCGACGGGTGGATGCGCTCCGCCGGACCGCGCGCCTCGATCAGCGGTCGCAGGTAGTGATAGCCGAACAGGATGCGCGCGAGGCGGTCGCGGACCAGCGCGACCGGTCCCGGATCGGACATCCCCCTCGCGAAGCGGCACCACAGGCCGAGCAGCGCGTAGTAGACGAAGCAGGCATGCACCAGCGAATGCAGCGGGATGCGGTTGCCGGACCACGGCGAGCGATGGCGTCCGGGCGCGGCGAGATCGCAGAAGTCGCCGTGCAGCAGTTCCATCCGATAGAGGTACTGGTGCACCGACTCGTGAACCAGCGCCTCGACGCAGATCAGCGCACGGTCGGGCGGCAGGTGCACGTTGGTCAGGACGCACACGCCGACGTGGTCGCGGTTCGACGACGACGCGGCACCCGGAACGGCCTCGCACCGCCTGAGCATCACGCGGTCGAGCTGACACGCGACCAGCGCGAACGCCCGGGGGGCCCGATCGTGCAGCGCACGTCCGGCGTCGGCGACGACCTGCGCCGCCTCGGCCCGTCCCGTATCGGCGTAGCGGGCCGCGGGCGACGCGGCATCGAACGGCAGGTCGGGAAACGGCAGCGTCGAGTCGAAGTCGGTCGTGAAGCGCAGGGCGACCGACTGCGCCACGCGCTCGTCAGCCTGCAGGTCGAGGGCCTGCAGCAAGGTTTGCGAAACGTCTGGCGATGTCATCCTGCAATCCCTTGGCGAGCAGTGCCGGGTACTCCGGCAACGAACCGGTGATGACCGGCGATGGACAGGTACTGTAGAAGACCGGCGGGCCGTCGCCGATGAAGAACGCGTGTTCGAGGATGCGCACCGCCGACCTCGACGCCATGGCGTTGGCGAACGAGACGATAGACGACTGTTGCGCCCGGGTCATCTGCGCCGGCGACGATGCCAGGATCGTGCCACCGACCTGCGCGACGTGGACCAGGGCGCCGCGCGGCCGCACGAAGCGCAGCAGTCCCCGGGCCGCTTCCCGTGGATCGCGCTCGCGCACGCCGAGGCTGTACAGGGTCCAGGGGTCGACCCGGTGCACGTCGCCCGACAACGGCTCGTCGCTCCACGGGGCCCGGTAGCTCGGCACCGGCAGTCCGTCGACCAGCGCCGGCAGGTCCAGCCACTGGTCGAGCAGCGAGCCGTGGCAGCCGTGCAACGAGGTCGCCGTCGGCAACGAGGTCGCGTATGCGAAGCGCTGCAACTCGCCGTGGGCCCAGCCCCAGAAGCGGCGCTCCTGTGCATAGCCGGCGAACGGGCTCGCTGCGGCGGCGGGCAGGAAGAGACGGTTGACGACCGCCGTGCGGGCCGGATCGATGGTCCGACCGGCCCAGCGCCACGTCGCGCCGATCGTCACGTCGCGGACCAGCTCGCCAAGCGGAATGGCGACGACGTCCGCGCCGAAGTGTTCGGGACGGGCGAGGAGGGCGGCGGAGACCGGGTCGTCGCGGTCCGAGTACAGCAGCAGGAGAGTCGGGGCTGCCGGCGTGCTCACCGTTGGTCTCGGACTGGTTGCGATACCGACCGGGCGATCGGGGAGCCGTAGCGTAGAAGGCCGGTCGGTCGTCGTCAATGCGTGCCGCAGCGGCGCTCGGCTCACGCTATCCTGCGGCGTGCCGCGACGTCCGACCGACGTCGCGATCGATTCCCCGATGCGCCTCGCGCGTCCATGCGCCCGACCGGCAGACCCACCCGCTTCAGCACCGTCCGATGGAAAGCCGCGATCGCCTTGTCGTCGCTCGTGCTGTCGATCGGCGCCTGCGAAGCGTTGCTGCGCTGGGCGTTGTTCCACACGTCGATCGCGTTCGCCGCGAAGGATCCGGCGTTCTACGCGCGCACGCTCGACGAGGCATGGATCTACCGCGGCCTGTTCGCGCGCGACCGGGCGTTCGCGGCCGCGGACCAGCCCGGCGGCATGCGCGATTCGTCGATCGCGTTCTATCGCGCGTGGGCGACCAGCCTGCAGCCGGACGCCACGCTCGGCTACGCCCGCAAGCCCGATGTGAAGGTGCCGTGTCACGAGACCACCGCGCTCGGCACGCGTGGACTGCGGGACTATTCGGCCGATGGGCCGAAGCTGGTGTTCCTCGGCGACTCGTTCGTCGAGTCGGCAGCGTGCTCGAACGACACGTTGACGACCCGGCTCGAAGGTTTGACCGGCATCGACACGCTCAACTACGGCGTGGGCGGCTACGGGCTCGACCAGATCCTGCTGTCGTTCGAGCGGGTGGCGCCGCGCTTCGATCGTCCCGACTGCCTGATCCTGGTCGGGCTGATCCAGGACGATCTCGATCGCATCCTGCTCACGGTGCGCTCGGGGCCGAAGCCGTACTTCACGATGCTCGACGAACGACTGGTCCTGCACACCGGGCACATTCATCCAATCGCGCCGGACGACGAGCGGGCCGCGCTGCCCGCGCGGTCGTACCTCTACGACTTCCTGCGCGGCGCGCTCGGCCATCCGGTCCAGGCGTCGTTCCTCGCGGCCACCCGCGAGCAGCGCAGGACGGCCGTCGCCGATCTGTCGCAGCGCCTCTTCGAGCGCTTCGTCGAAGCGCGCGATCGTCGCTACGCACTGGCCTTCGTGATTTTTCCGACGCCGGGCGCGCCGTTCGACGACTCGCTGCTCGCGCCGTTGCGCAGCCGCGGCGTGCCGGTCGTCGACCTGCAGTTCTGCCTGCGGCGGAGCGGCCGCCTGGACACGGCGCTGTACGCCGAACTGCATCCGACGTCGCTCGGCAACACCCTGCTCGCGCAGTGCCTGGTCGACGACCTCCGGCGGCGCGCACTGCTGCGCTGATGCGTCCGCGAAGCGCCGCGGTCAGTGCGCCGGCGCGAGGTCCGCGAGCTTCGCGAGCTGCGCGACGGACGCGTTGCCGAAGGCGACCTCGATCACGCCCGGTCCGCCCGGACGCACGGTGAGCCGGTCGCCTTTCACGAACTTGAAGCCGCAGTCGACGTCGCCGCCGGCCAGGTCGTCCTGCAAGGTCAGCGTCGCGGGACCGCTGCCGTCGACTGCGACGCGCGCCGTGGCCTGCGCGACCTTTTTGCCCGCGCTGTCGCACTTGAGCGCCAGCGTCACCCGGTTCGGTTCGATCGCGAGGCGCACGCCGCCGGAGAAGACCTGGCCTTCCCAGTAACCGGTCAGCTGAGTGCTGCCGGCGGCCTCGGGGACGGCGGGCGCTGCGAACCGGCGTTCCCACAGGCTGCGGTCGCTGTCGTTTCCACAGGCGGCGAACGCCAGGCAGGCGAATAGCGCGATGCCGGCAACCGGCACGCGCTGCAACGCTGGGGTGGAGTCGATCATGCGCAGGGACGGTGGAGACGGCGAACGGACCGGCACAATCCGTCCATGACGGCGATCCTCGGCATCTCGGCTTTCTATCACGACTCGGCGGCGGCGCTCGTGATCGACGGGGAGATCGTCGCGGCGGCGCAGGAGGAGCGTTTCACGCGCCGCAAGCACGACGCCGGCTTCCCGACGCAGGCGATCGCCTATTGCCTGCGCGAAGCCGGGCTCGCGCCGGGCGACCTCGACCACGTCGGTTTCTACGACAAGCCGTTCCTCAAGTTCGAGCGGCTGCTCGAGACCTACCTGAGCTACGCGCCGGCGGGATTCCGCTCGTTCGCGACGGCGATGCCGCTCTGGCTGCGCGAGAAGCTGCACCTGCCGCGGACGCTGCGCCGCGGCCTTGCGCAGGGACCCGGACGCCGCTTCGACAAGCGCTTCGTCTTCGCCGAGCATCACGAGTCGCACGCGGCCAGCGCGTTCTACCCGTCGCCGTTCGACGAGGCCGCGATCCTGACGCTCGACGGCGTCGGCGAATGGGCGACGACGAGCTACGGCATCGGCCGCGGCAACCGCATCGAACTGCTGGGCGAGATGCGCTTTCCGCATTCGATCGGCCTGCTGTATTCGGCGTTCACCTACTTCGCCGGCTTTCGCGTCAACTCCGGCGAGTACAAGCTGATGGGGCTCGCACCCTACGGCGATCCGGTCTACGTCGACCTGATCCTCGACAAGCTGATCGACCTGAAGCCGGACGGCTCCTTCCGGATGGCGATGGAGTACTTCGCCTTCGGCCACGGTCTGACCATGACGTCGGCGCGCTTCGCGCGGTTGTTCGGCGGCCCGCCGCGGCGCGCCGAGGACCCGATCACGCAACGCGAAATGGACCTCGCCGCATCGATCCAGCAGGTCACCGAGGAGATCATGTTCCGCTGCGCGTGCCACGTGCACGACGTCACCGGCATGCGCCACCTGTGCCTGGCCGGCGGCGTGGCGCTCAACTGCGTGGGCAACGGACGCATCCAGCGCGACGGACCGTTCGAGCGCTTGTGGATCCAGCCGGCGGCCGGCGACGCCGGCGGCGCGCTCGGCGTCGCGCAACTGATCTGGCACCAGTTGCTCGACCGACCCCGGGCCGCGCGAGCGGACGACGGTCAGCGCGGCTCGCTGCTGGGCCCGGGCTATGGCGGCGACGAGGTGCGCGCGGTGCTCGACGCGGCAGGCGCCGTCTACCACGTCGTCGCCGACGAGAACCGGCTGTGCGACACGGTGGCGGGCCTGCTGGCGGACGGCGCGGTCGTCGGCTGGTTCCAGGGGCGCATGGAGTTCGGGCCGCGCGCACTGGGGGCCCGCAGCATCCTCGGCGATCCGCGGCGGGAGGACATGCAGTCCACCATGAACCTCAAGATCAAGTTCCGGGAATCGTTCCGTCCGTTCGCGCCGGCCGTGCTGCTCGAGTCGGCCGCCGACTGGTTCCGGTTGCCGGCGGGACACGACAGTCCCTACATGCTGTTCGTGGCCCCGCTCGAGGACCGGCATCGGGCGACCGGGAGCGACGCGGGCCCGGCGCGTCGCGGCTTCGAGCGGCTCAACGCGGCCCGTTCCGCGATTCCCGCCGTGGTCCACGTCGACGGGTCCGCGCGGATCCAGACCGTGGACCGTGCGCGCCATTCGCGCTTCCACCGGCTGCTGTCGTGCTTCGCCGACCGGACCGGCTGCCCGGTGTTGATCAACACGTCGTTCAACGTGCGCGGCGAGCCGATCGTCTGCACGCCGGCGGACGCCTGGCGTTGCTTCATGGCGACCGATCTCGATACACTCGTCGTCGAAGACTTCGTCGTCCACAAGCGCGAGCAGGGCGCTGCCGCGAGACGGCGCGCCGAAGGTCGCCCGCACCGCTTCCCGCTCGATTGACGAGCTCCATCCCCCGTCGCCATGGCCCTGATCGAGATCGACCGCGACCCATCGCCGCGCGACCTTTGGACCTTCGTCGCGTCGTTGCCGCTGCTGTTCGGCGTGATCGGCGCCTGGCGCTGGCACGCCGGGTCGCAGCGCGGCGCCCTGGCGATCTGGGGCGTCGGCCTCGCGCTGACGGCCATCGCATCGGCGCATCCGGCGCTGCGGCGCGGGCTCCATCGAACCTGGGCGCTGACGACCTATCCGCTCGGCTGGACGGTCTCGCAGCTGTTGCTGCTGGCGATCTGGGCGCTCGTCGCGACCCCGACGGCACTGGTGCTCCGCCTGCTCGGACGCGACCCGCTGCAGCGGCGCTTCGACCGGCGCGCGACGACCTACTGGACCGCACGCGAGCCGGGCCGCGATCCGTCGCGCCACTTCCGGCAATCGTGAGACGGGCGGCCTGTCGCGGTGCGGACCGATGAAGCCGGGCGATCACGGCCGACACGACGCCGACGACTTCGCGCGTCGCGCCGCAGAGCCGCAGGCGGGCTTCTTCCGCGAGTTCCTGCTGTTCCTGCGCGACAACAAGAAGTGGTGGCTGGCGCCGATGCTGGTGGTGCTGCTGCTCGTCGGCGCGTTGGTGGTGGTCGGCGGTAGCGCGGCCGCGCCGTTCATCTATTCGCTGTTCTGAACAGCGACCGACGGATGGTCGGCTGCCCGTCGTCGTCCCGCGAGCCCGGTCGACGATGAACGACGTTTTCCTCGACTGGCACGCAGGCGACCGCTTCGGCTGGGGCATCGTCGGCCTCAACCTGTTCCTGCAGTGGGCCAACGATGCGACGGTCCGTCCGTTGATGGGCCAGCCGATCGATCGCGCGGTCGTCGGCCCGTGCGACCCGCTGCGGCTGGCGCGCGCCGCCGCGGCGATCGAGCGCTCCAACCGCTTCCTCGCCGGGCTGCAGGCGGGCGACCGACGGCCGCTCGACGCGACCGTCGTCGCGGCACTGGGCAACGGCTTCGAGACCACGGGCCTCGAGCGCCGCGGCACGTCGAACATCGGTCGCTGCATCTTCGAGGACACGGCGCTGACCGGGGCGCGGCAGGCGCTGGCTCGCCACGATGAACTGCTCGTCGCTTCGACGTGGAACGCACGACTGCTCGAACAGGCGACGGGGCGAAGCGCGAAGGTCGTCTTCGAGGGCGTCGATCCGTCGCTGTTCTGCCCCGCACCGCGGTCGGGGATGGACGGCGATCGCTTCCACGTCTTCTCGGGCGGCAAGGTGGAGTACCGCAAAGGCCAGGACCTCGTGCTGATGGCGTTCGCGCGCTTCGCCCGAACCCGGAAGGACGCGGTCCTCGTCACCGCCTGGCAGTCGATCTGGCCGCATCGCTCGGTCGGCTTCCGGGGGCGCCTCGCGGCGCCGGTCGAGCTCGCCGCACCGGGCCGGCTCGACATCCGTCGCTGGGCGCAGCGGAACGGCATCGATCCCGACGCGGTCGTCGACCTCGGCCTGGTGCCCAACGCCTTCCTGCCGACGATCCTGCGCGAGATGGACGTCGCGCTGCAGCCTTCGCGAGCCGAGGCGTGCACCAACCTGCCGGTCAAGGAGGCGATGGCCTGCGGCGTGCCGGTGATCGCTGCGCTCAACACCGGCATGCACGACCTGTTGAACGACGACAACGCCATCGTGCTGAAGAAACAGACGACGATCGGCGGACCGCAGGGCGCGTCGACCGTCGGCTGGGGCGAGAGCGACGTGGACGAGATCGTCGCGGCGCTCGAGTTCGCCTACGACCATCGCGCGGCGGCACGCGCCATCGGCCTGAAGTCGCGGCAATGGCTGCTGGACCACGGCCGTACCTGGCGCGACCACGCCGCCGAACTGAAGGGCTGGATCCTGTCGCAGACCGGGCGACCCGGCACGCCGCGATGACGGTCTGGTTCGACATCACGACGATCGCGTCGTGCGGTCCGCCCGCGACCGGCATCCCGCGCGTCGAGCTGAAGCTGGCCGAGCAGCTGTGCTCGATCGACGGCAGCGTTCGCTACTGCCTGTACGAGGCGCGGCTCGACCGCTACAGCGAGGTGGCGAGCGACGATGTGCGACGGCTGGTCGCGATGCATCGATCGTCCGGCACCGTCGCTCCGCTCGAGCTGACCCTGCGGCGCGACGACCGGCGCGCGACCGGCGGCCGGGGGCTGTTCGCAGCCGCGGACACCTGGGTCTCGTGCGGCTTCAACTGGCGACCCGGCTTCGGCAACCTGGCGCAGCTGTACGCCTGGCGTTCCGCGATCGGCCTGCGCGTCGTCACGATGTGCCACGACCTGATCCCGATCCGCTTTCCGCATCTGGTGCCGGGCCTGGCGACGGTCTACGCGCCCTACCTGCGCGACATGGCGCTGCACGCCGACCACGTGCTGTGCAATTCGCGCTGCACCGAGCGCGACCTGCTGCGGTGGTCCGGTCGGTCGGGCGATCGCGGACTTCGCACGAGCGTGATGCCGATCGGTTGCGACGTCGAGCCCAAGACCGTCGAGCCCGGCGCCGCCGAGCCCGCCCTCGCGCCGCGCATCGGCGACCTGCTGCAGCACCCCTTCCTGCTGTCGGTCGCGACCATCGAGAGCCGCAAGAACCACCAGGCGCTGTATCGCGCCTGCGTCCGGCTGGTCGAGCGCGGCGTCGACCTGCCGCGTCTCGTCATCGTCGGCCAGGTCGGGCACGGCGGAGCGGCGGTGATCGACGAGATGCTGGGCGACCCGCGGACGGCGGCGCGCATCACGATCCTGTCCGACGTCCCCGACCGCGCGCTGTCGTCGCTCTACGACCGCTGCCTGTTCACGCTCTTCCCGTCGCTCTACGAAGGGTGGGGCCTGCCGGTCCAGGAGTCCCTCGCGCACGGCAAGGTCTGCCTGTCCAGCGACCAGGGCGCGCTGCCCGAGGCCGGCGGCGACCTGGCCGACTATGCCGACCCGTGGAACACCGAGGCCTGGGTGGGCGCCATCCGAGGCTATCTCGAGGCACCGGATACCCTGGCGCGACGCGAAGCGGACATCCGCGAGCGCTTCCGGCCGACCGCGTGGCGCGCCTCGGCGACCCACCTCGTCGAAGCGGTCGCCGCGCTGGCAGGGAACGCCGGCCGACGGGGCGCCGCATGACGACGGTCGATGCGCGTCTCGAGATCGGCCGCGCCCATCACGTCGGCGGTCGACTCGCCGACGCGGAGGCCGTCTATCGCACGATCCCCGCCGGCACGCCGTCCCATGCCGAGGCGCGGCTGCTGCTCGGCTCGCTGCTACTGCGGACC
>CAHJXF010000098.1 GCA_903644065.1 Betaproteobacteria bacterium | reverse complement strand
GCCGGGACCGCCGCCGTCCGCTGCGCCGACGCGCGCGAGGTGGCCGCGCGCTCGGACGTCGTCATCACGATGCTGCCCGACACGCCGGACGTCGAAGCGGTGCTGTTCGGCGCCGACGGCGTCGCCGCGGGCCTCGCGGCCGGCAAGACGGTCGTCGACATGAGCTCGATCTCGCCGATCGCCACCAAGGACTTCGCGCGTCGCATCAACGCGCTCGGCTGCGACTACCTCGACGCGCCGGTGTCGGGCGGCGAGGTCGGCGCCCGCAACGCGACGCTGTCGATCATGGTCGGCGGACCCGACGCGGTCTTCGAGCGCATCCGGCCGTTGCTCGAGACGATGGGCAGGAACATCACGCTGGTCGGCGGCAACGGCGACGGCCAGACCGCGAAGGTGGCCAACCAGATCATCGTCGCGCTCAACATCGAGGCGGTGGCCGAGGCGCTGCTGTTCGCGGCGAAGGCCGGCGCCGACCCGGCGCGCGTGCGGCAGGCGCTGATGGGCGGCTTCGCGTCGTCGAAGATCCTCGAGGTGCACGGCGAGCGCATGGTCAAGCGCACCTTCGAGCCGGGATTTCGCATCGAGCTGCACCAGAAGGACCTGAACCTCGCGCTGTCGAGCGCCCGCGCGATCGGCGTGTCGCTGCCCAACACCGCGAACGCGCAGGAGCTCTTCAACGCGTGCGCCGCGCACGGCGGCGCGGGGTGGGACCACTCGGCGATGGTGAAGGCGCTCGAAGGCATGGCGAACTTCGAGATCGGTCAGGTCGTGGGCTGAGGGGAAAGCCGCGTCACGCTGGGCGTTTGCGGGGTCCCTGTGGGCGCCCGTCGGGCTTCGGCTCGATGGGAGGAAGCCTGGGTCCGCTTGGAATCGAGCGGAAGCCCGTGCAATAATTCGCGTCCCGTTTTGCCGTGGTCCCCGCGGGTCTCCCCGCAGCGTCGGACGCCGGAATCGGGCGGTTAACTCAGCGGTAGAGTGCCACCTTCACACGGTGGAAGCCACTGGTTCGATCCCAGTACCGCCCACCAATCCAAGCATGCGTTATTCAGCGGATTCGCCGTTACATGACCTGCGGCGTTGCGGCTTGCGCTTCAAGGCGTCTTCATCTTCAAGCGCTGCGCGCAGCGACGCACGTGGCGGCGACGAATCGTGGTTTGAGCGACCGCTTTCGGCGAAGAGCGGTCCTCCCGCGCTCGTGGGCCAGCCTTAAGTTGCAAACGATCGGTACGTGGCATTGTTTGTTGATCCGGAAAAGAACCCGGATTCCACGAACGGTTGCCCGGAACCAGCGCGCCTCGCGACGCCTGGAGAAGACACGTTCGTCAGCCAATCGCCTCGAGACCGCCTGATTCATGCCATTCGATCATTCCGACGAAGCCGACCTGCATCCCGATGCATCCGCAACGGCGGCCTATCGCCGCTATCTGCAACAGGTCGATCCGCTCGCCGACGACGTTGCGGCTGCCTTCGCAGAGCTTCCTGCGGGCCGTGGTCGGCAGATGCTGGACACGGCACTCGCTTCCGGCATCGACGCGATCGGTGACCCCCCGTCAGCGCTCGTCAAGCTGTTCAACGAACTCGATGCTCCGCCCATCTGGGTGGACTTCGAACGACTCGATCGCGGCGGCTCTCTTTTCATGCGGTCGGGTGCCGCAGGCATGACGATCCTGGGACTCGTTTGCCTGCCGATGATGTACAGCTCGCCGGGCGGGAACAAGCCGCTGGTGTTCACGGGCCAGTTGCTGCGGCGGGCGCCGCGACGCCTCGCGGAAACTGCCCGCTTCATGCTCGAGACCAGCCGTTCCGGGGGATTGCGTCGTGACGCCGAAGGCTTTCGCCTGACCGTCAAGGTCCGCTTGATGCATGCCCAGGTGAGGCGGCTGCTGTGGAAATCGGGGCGATGGGATCCGTCGTGGGGCGAGCCGGTGAATCAGATGTATCTCGCCGGAACCAGCCTGGCGCTGTCGGTGGTGTTCGTGGACGGGCTGCGGCGCCTGGGCTTGCGGGTCGGCGTGCGGGACGCCGAGGATCTGATCGCGCTGTGGCGCTACTCGAGCCACTTGATGGGCGTCGATCCACAGCTGCAATGTTCCACCGAAACGCAGGGTTGGCGCATCGTCGAATTGGTTCGGCGCTGCGAGGGCGCGCCCGACGGCGACTCCGTGGCGTTGATCCATGCCGTCATGAACGCATCGTACGTTCCGGCGTTCGATCGCCACGCGTGGCGCATCCCGTTGGCGTACGACTGGTCTCGTTCGCTTCTGGGCGACGCCAGTGCGGATGCGCTCGGCTATCCGCCGCGAAAGGGCTGGCAATGGGTCCGCCATGCCGCACGGCCCCTCGTGTCGACGGCCGACCTGCTCCTGCACGCCACGCCGTCCGGTCGCGCGCTGTCGGCCCGCTTCGGCGCCGCGTTGTGGGATCGGGCGACCACCGAGATCCTGTCCGGCAAGCATCCGCCCGCCGCGACCGCCTCGCGCGGCGCCGTCAAGGAAACCGCGTGAAGGCCGACGCGCTCGCCATGCTCGGCCCGCACGACTGGGCTCTCCTTCAAGAGAACATGCGACCGGTCGCGTTCCGGCGCGGCGCGGTCATCCTGCAAGAAGGGGTGCCTCGACGAGCCTTGATGATCATTCGCACGGGCGCGGTGAGGGTGGAGCGACTAATCCAGGACCGTGCCATCGTGCTCGCGCAACTCGGCCCGGACGAGGTGCTCGGCGAGATCGGCTTCGTGGAAAACAACCCGCCGATCGCTTCCGTGATCGCGGAAGAAGATTGCACGGTCGACCTGATCGAGGGCGACGCCCTGCAGTCGCTGATCGCGACCGAAAGCGCCTTCGCGACCCGCTTCTACCACTCGCTGGCCATCGCGCTGGCGCGTCGTGTCCGCAGCAACAACCACGCGCGCTCGCTCGCCGCGGGGCTCGGTGGACGATCGCAGCAGCCGCGGACCGGCAACCTCAGCGCGCAGCAGATTCCTGCAGGGATCCGCGACGGGCTCGAGGAATTCGAGCGCGTCATGCTGGCCTCCCGCATCGCCTTGCGGGCGGGCGGACCTTCGGCGTCGGCCGGGCCGGACGGCGAGGGGGTGCACGTCGCCGCGGCATGCGACCGATTGCTCCAGCTTCTGCAGACGTTCTCCGGCGATCAAAGCCTGGTCGAGATCGGATACACGGACTTGCTGTCCTTTCGCGATCCCGAAGTGATCGGGGCCGGGATCGGCGACCTGGTCTTTCGCGAGACGTTCTCGACGTTCATGCTGAGCGCCACGATGTCGCGCTGCTATCGAAAGCCACGCGGTTTTCCCGACGACTTCGAGACGATGGCGATGATGCGGCGCGCCGAGCCCGAGGGCGACGATCGCCTCGGCCCGCTGATCGACCGCTGGTTCCTCGACCGACCACTGTGCCGCTCGCGTCGGGACGCGACTGGAACGCTGCGAACCATCGTCGCCGAGAGCCGGGCGGCGCATGCTGCCGGCGACGTGCTGCGGGTCGCCAGCCTGGCGAGCGGCGCGGCGCCCGAACTGTTCGATTTCTTCGCGGTGCATCCGACCGCGGACATCGTCGCGACTTGCGTCGACGTGGACGACCACGCGCTGATCGCCGGCGCCCGGCGGGCCGACTCCGTCGGCCTCGGCGAACGCGTCTCCTTTCTCAAGGGCGACGTCGTTCCGATGGACGGCACCGGCGTCGCGTTGCTGACGCAAGACCTGATCTACGCGCTCGGCCTGTGCGAGTACCTGTCCGACGACCAGGTCGTCGCGCTGCTCGATATGGCGTGGGCCGTCCTCGCGCCCGGTGGTCGCTGCGTCCTGACCCAACTCGCGGACGGCAACCCGGATCGCGACGTGATGCGTCACCTGCTCGACTGGCAGGCGACACATCGCAGCGCGGAAGCATTGCGCAGACTGATCGCGCGCTCGCGTTTCGCCGCTGCCCCGGTCGAGGTGATCCTCGATCGGTGGCAGGTCGCGTGGCTGGTCAGTCTCGAGAAGGCGACCTGATGTGACGACATCGCGGACCGATCGGTCGCCACCGGTGTCGGCGACGGACGACGAGATCGCGCGGCTGGAGGCGACGGTCGCCACGCTGCAGGCGCAAACCGCGTTGCTCGGTGCGGAGACGGTCGACGTCGCGGTCGCTCCGCTGCAGGCTCGCCTCTCGCTGCTCCGCGACGCGACCCAAAGCTTGCGCCAGGTGTCGATCCTGTTCCTCGACGTGGTCGGCTCCACGACGCTCAGTCAGCGACTCGATCCGGAAGAAATCCATACGCTCATGGACGGCATCCTCGCGCCGTGCACGCGCATCGTCGTCCATCACGGTGGCAAGGTCCTGCAGTACGCGGGCGACAGCCTGTTGGCTGTCTTCGGACTCGACCTCGCCCGCGAGGACGACGCGGAGCGGTCCGTCCGGGCGGGGCTCGCGCTGCTCGACGAAGGACGGCGGCAGGGCGTCCGGGTCTTGCATGAGCGCGGACATGCCGGTTTCAACGTGCGTGTCGGTGTCCATACCGGCAGCGTCCTCCTTGGTGGCGGGGTCGAGGGCGACGGCGGCATCCACGGAATAGCGGTCAACATCGCGGCCCGGATGGAACAGACGGCCCCGCCGGGCACGCTGCGGATCAGCCGCGATACCTATCGTCAGGTGCGCAGTCTGTTCGACGCGATCGAGCAGGAGCCACTGGCGGTCAAGGGAATCGACCAGCCGATGACGACCTATCTGGTCGAGCGTCCTCGGCCGCAGGCCATCCGCGGGTCGGGTCGTGGTCTCGGCGGCCAGGCCCGCGCAGGAAGGGACAAGAATCCGGACGACGGCGCGCCGATCGTCGGTCGTGACGATGAACTGGCGGCGCTGTCCCGCGTTGTCGCCGAGGCTCGTGCGGTCCGTGCGTTGAGGATGACGACCGTGATCGCCGACGCGGGCGTCGGAAAGAGTCGATTGCTCCGCGAGCTCGACCGACGTCTGGAGCGCAACGCCGCCGTCCGCCTCTTCCATGGGCGGGCTCAGCGTCACGGCGTCAACATGCCGCACGGTGTGGTTCGCAGCCTGCTGACGTGGCACTGCGGCATTCTCGACAGCGATTCGCCGGCCGCGGCTTGCAGCAAGCTCACCGCGTCCTTCGGCGCCGTGTTCGAGGCGCGCGCGGCCGAGCAATCGGCGCTGGTCGGCTCGCTGATCGGCCTCGACTTCTCCGCGAGTCCCCACATCGCGGGCATCGTGCGCGACGGCCGACAGATCCAGGCTCGCGCCTTCCACGCGCTCGCGCAGTTCATCGCGTCGCAATGCACGGACGACGACAGCCTCGTCGTGCTGCTGCTCGACGACCTCCACTGGGCCGACGACGGATCACTCGACTTCATCGACTACCTGACGACGAGTGCAAGGCGTCTTCCGGTCGTGGTCGGCTGCTTCGGACGGCCGCCATTGCTGGAACGGCGTCCGGCCTGGGGCATCGACGCGGCGTCGTCCGCATGGTCGTCACGCCTCGTGCTGCAACCGCTCGGCACCGAGAGCAGTGCGCGGCTGATCGACACGTTGCTGCCAGGTCACGACGCGACGCCGGCCGTGCTCCGCGCGATGGTCCTCGAGCACGCGGACGGCAATCCGTTCCACATCGAGGAACTGGTCGGCATGCTGATCGACGACGGCGTCGTCTTCGCGACCGACACGGGTTGGCGCGTCGATCCAGGGCGGCTCGCACGCGCGCGCGTGCCGTCGACACTCACCGCGGTGCTTCAGGCCCGCCTCGACGCATTGCGGCCCGACGCGCGCGTGGCGTTGCAAAAGGAGAGCGTGATCGGTCACGTGTTCTGGGACGAGGCGCTTCGCGAGATCGCACCCGAGTCGATGCCGGCGCTCGGACATCTCGAGGAGCGAGAGCTGATCGAACGGCGCGACGAATCGACGTTCGCGGGCATCGGCGAATACGCGTTCAAGCATCACTTGCTGCATCAGGTGACGTACGACACCGTCCTCCGGAGGTCGAAGCGTGCGCTGCACGGTCGCACCGCCGACTGGCTTGTCAAGAACACCGGCGAACGCATCGGTGAACACTTCGGGCTGATCGCGGATCACTACGAACGGGCCGGTGACGACGTCCGCTCGGTGCTGTACCTCCAGCGAGCCGCCGACGCCGCCTATGCGAGCGCCGTCTACGGATCCGCGCTCGCTTACGTGGACCGTGCGCTCGCGCTGCTTCCGCCGGACGCGGTGCGCACGCGCTTCGACCTGCTGCAACTGCGGATGAACATCGACAATGCGACCGGACGGCGCGACGAGGTGGCCGCCGACCTCGAACGGGCGAGCGCGTGCGTCGTGCTGCTCGACGACGGCAGCGGCCTCGCGCGGCTCGCGCGCTGGCGGTCGCTGCTCGCGGTGGTGACCGGCGACTACCTGGGCGCGATCGAGGCGGCCGATCGTGCGCACGACCTGGCCGTCCTGCACGACGATCGGGAGAGCGTACTCGGCGCGCTGCTCGACAAGGGCCAGGCGCTGATCTACCTGGGCGACCGGATCGAAGCCGAGCGCTGTCTGCGGGCGACGCTGCCGTTGGCCGAGGCGAGCGTTCGTCCCGACCTCGCCTGCCTCGCGATCAACCGGCTGAACGCGATCGCGCAGGATCGTGGCGACTATGCGGCCGCGCGCGACCATCTGCAGGCGGCCCTCGCGCTGGCACGGCAATCGGGCAACCGTCGCTTCGAAGGCGCCTTGATCGGCAATCTCGGGCGGTTGGAGAGTCGTCTCGGACATCATGGGCTCGCTCGAGAACTGCTGCAGGCGGGCCTCTCGGTCAGTCGCGACATCGGCGACCGCGGCAGCGTGCCGTATGGTCAAAGCGGGCTTGCCGCAGTGGCGTACGAGGAAGGCGACGTTGCGAGCGCGCTGTCGCTCGCAGTGGAAGCGCGCGACGTCGCCCGGGCGGTCGCCGATCGCGGATGCGAAGCCGAGTGCGTCATGCTGATCGGCCTCTGTCGGGTCGCGCTCGACGATGGCCCCGGGGCGACTGCCGCATTCGACGAGCACGATGCGTGGAGCCGGCAAGGCGCCGCCCTGAATGCGGTGCCACCGATCGCCGCCCGGGCGGAACTCGCGCTCGCCGATGGGCGCATCGATGATGCGATGGACGTCGTCGCGGAGCTGCTCGCCTGGCTCGACCGGGATCGGGCGACCGAGGACCCCGCCGATTGCGAACGGCACTTCGCTTGTCATCGCGTGCTGCGGGCACGCGGCGATCGCCGGTCGGAGCGCTCGCTCGAACGCGCCCATGCGCTGCTGATGCGCACGGCCGCGCTACTCGACGATGCCGACCGGAAGAGCTGGTTCGCCCTTCGGCTGCATCGCGCCGTGGCCGCGGCCTGGGCTTCGCGAAACGATGCCGGTTGATTCGGCCGAGAGCGATCGCGCCCGAGCACTGCGAAGATGAGCTCGCTCCGCGTCAGTCGCGTCGAACGCCGATGCGAAGGGGTCGCCCGGGTTCGAAGGCGCGTTTCCACCATTCGCCTTGCCCGATCGCTCCTCCTGCCCACGGACGACGACAGATCGCGGCGGCGATCCGCCTTCGGATCGGGCGCTGGAGCTCGCGGGCGCCGAGGACACTGCGCTCCGTTCGAGATCGACCAGCAGCGTCGTCAGGCGCGACACGATGCTCTCGTACGGGGCATCGGCGACCTTCGCCTCGCCGTCGCCGAACACGCGCGTCCGGCGAAAGCGCGCCGAGCAGGCGGGATCGGGTCCCGGAGACAGACCTTCGAGACCGACGGCTCGTCGTCGTAGGCGAGCCCGATGATGCGGTCACCCTGTGCCGCGACGACCTGCGGCAGCGGCAGCACGTTCGTCGGCCGGCCGTCGGTGCCGGGCAGGAAGACGGCCAGCGGTGCGTCCGGTCCCGCCGCGGCGTCGACGATCTCTACGTCGTCGTCATCGAACTGCGTGATGCGCGGGTCGGGGCTCGACGGCGCGACTCGCTCGATCGGCAGGTCCGCGCGGGCGAGCGCCGGCAGGGCCGGCCGGGTGCCGGCCACGAATAGCCAGCGATGCATCGCGCTTCTCATCCTCACCGACGCACCACGGCCCGGTCGTCCGGTCGTAGCCCAGGGATCAGCCCCGGCTCAACCCCGGGCCGCGTCGCGCAGTACCGCAACCGGTAGCGTATCCAGCAGCTCGGCGACCCTGATCCGTCGCGACACGCTGCGTCGCCGCGCGCCGGTGACGACGTCGAGCCACGCGTTCGACGCGGTTCCCGGCGGCAGCAGCACTTCGGTATCGCCCCAGCGCGTCGGCTCGACCTGCGGTCGCTCGCTGCCTTCCAGCAGCGCCGCCGCATGGACCGCCACCACGACCAGCATCCGGTCCGCGCCCTGTCGACGGATGAACGCCAGCCCGTGCGCGGCCTGCGGCCCTTCGAGCACCAGCGGCTGGTAGTCGCCGAGCGCGAACAGGTCCGGCTTGTCGGCGCGCAGCGCCAGCAGCTTCGCCATCACCGCCTGCTTGATGCGACCGTCGCGCCAGGGTTCCAGGAGCGCGGCCGGCGCCTCGGCCGCTTCCAGCGCGGCGCGGCGCAGGTCGAAGTCGACCGGCCGGCGGTTGTCGGGGTCGACCATGCTGAAGTCCCAGAACTCGGTGCCCTGGTAGAGGTCGGGCACGCCGGGCACCGTCAGGTGCAGCGCCGCCTGCACCAGGCCGTTCAACGCGCCGGCCGGGGCGATGGACGCCACCAGCGCCGCCGCCTCGCGTGCGAACACGCTCGCGCCGACGTCCATGATGCGGTCGAGGAACGCGCGGCATACGCCTTCGTACGCCGCGTTCGGCATCGACCAGTCCGACGGCCGCTTGGTCTCGCGGAGCGCCTTCTCCTGCCACGCGGCGACGCGCTCGACGAACGCGCTGATACCGTCGCGCGTCGCCGCATCGTTCGCGTCGAGTGGGCCGGCCAGTGCCAGCGGCCACGCGCCGATCAGCGTCTGCATCAGCATCAGCTGGTCTTCGGGCAGCGGCACCGCCGCCGACTCGGCGACCGCGTGCGCCTTTGCGGCGAGGCCCGCCGGCGGCGTCATCGGGGTGTTCTCGGCGACCGTCTCGTCGACCAGTCGCCCCTGCTCGGCGATCGGCGTGTTCAGCGTGAGCCAGCGGCGCAGCGTCGCGGTCCAGCGTTGCGGCATCTCGGACAGCACCGCGAGGCGCGCCCGCGTGTCGGCGCCGCGCTTGTGGTCGTGCGTCGCCAGCGCCAGCATCGCGTGCGGGAAGGCGGTGGCGCGCCGCAGACACTTGGCGTGGAACGCGTCGACCGTCAGCGCGAAGTCGCCCGGGTCGGAGCCCACCTCGTTGCGAGAGATCAGCCGGCCGTAGCGGTAGAACGCGGTGTCCTCGACCGACTTGGCGGCCAGCGGCGGCGTGAGCTGCTGGAAGCGCGTGATGGCGCGGCGTCGCTCGTCGCGCTGCTTGCGGGTCGCCGTCTGCGGCAGCACGTCGGGCAGGTCCTCGTCGGCCAGGTCGCCGCCCAGCCAGTGGTCGAGCCAAGCGAGCACCGTGCGGTCCGACGGCCGCACCGTCTCGTGCGCGGCGCGGAGCGCGGCGACGATGACCTCGGTGTCGGCCGGTACGCGGCCGCGCGAGTCGACGTAGGTGCGATACACGGTGACCTGGACCAGCAGCTCGGTCAGCGCCCGCTGGATCGCGATCAGCGCGATGTCGCGCGTGTCGATGTCGGCGCGGGCCACGCGGTGCAGCGCGCGCGCCGTCGCGTTGAATTCGGCGGCCAGGTTCTCGGCCAGGATCTGACGCCGCGCCGCCGACTGCTCGGTGCGGAAGTCGGCCGGGCGCAGCGTGGCCGCGGCCCAGAACGCGGCCAGCGGCTCGGCGCCGGCCGGGTCGTGCAGCAGCGCACCCGCCTCGTTCATGAAGTCGTAGCCGCTGGTGCCGTCGACCTTCCAGTCGGCGCGGAGATCCTCGTCGGCCGCGAGGATCTTCTCGACGACGATCCACGGACGGGTCCAGGCCGACGGCGGTCGCTCCTTTTTCAGCCCGTCGAGCCGCTTCTGCAGTTCGCGGCAATAGGCGCGCGGATCGGACAGCCCGTCGACGTGGTCGACCCGCACCGAGTCGATCACGCCTTCGCGATAGAGCCGGAAGATCGTCGCGTGCATCGCGTCGAAGACCTCGGGCTCCTCGATGCGGATGCCGGCCAGCTCGGTGACTTCGAAGAAGCGCCGCCAGTTGATCTCGTCGGCGGCCGCGCGCCACGACGCGAGGCGGTACGACTGCGCCTCGAGCAGCGCGTGGAGACGGGCGCGGCCTTCCTGCGCGGTCGCGTCGAAGCGCGCCAGGCTGCGATCGATGGCGGCCTGCGCGTCGATGTCGACGAGCGCGGCGGCGATGCTTGCGCGGGCGTGCGACAACG
>CAHJXF010000097.1 GCA_903644065.1 Betaproteobacteria bacterium | reverse complement strand
CAACTCGCCCGAGCGGATATCGTCCCGAACCATGCGTGCAATCTGCTGAATGGCGGCACGTGGCGTCACGATCGATATCCCTTTCTCGAACGGCAACTGCGTGGCCGGTACAACCAGCGGCAGCGCGCCGACAATCCCATAGTGGCACCGTGGGATATCGAGGCACTCGATCCCAAGGAGGCCGCGCATCGTCGCCCAGCGAACAGCTGGGCGGCCTGATCGAGCGTGTCACCTTCAAAACGCCGGCAGCGACCTCCGCGTCCTGCGCGTGAAGGTGCGAGGTCAGGCACGGATGGTGTCAGTGGGTGAAGCGGTTAAAGCCACCGGATCCTGGACCAACGATCGCGACCAGCCTCTTCAACAGGCTTGAAACCGGCCGTTCAGTCGAGATGAACGAATGGTCGAAGTTGGGAAGCTGAAAACCCGACGCGAACGACCGCAAGTGGGTCCCGGCCGCCGCTGCGATCCTTGCCGTAGCCACCAGATCAGGTCATCCGCCCAAGGGTCGCGCTAGTTCAAAGCTAGGCGATCCTGGCCAAGTCTTATTGCGCGAGCTGCGATCTCAACACTGCGCGCCACGCCGACGGACGGTTGCGCGAAGCCCTGCTCCTGTTCGTCGCCTTGCTGGTGACCAGCGTTGCGGATGCAGCGTTCGATTAACGAAAGCGCGTTCATCGCTGCAGTCCAGTAAGTGATGTTCGCGCTTTGGGTGGACGTGCCGGGACGACCTGCGCCGGCTGTGACGACCGACATAGCAATGGCGCACGCGACGATCGTACGAGGCGTCGCTTACAGTCGATCGACATCCGAGGAGGCGACGAATGGATAATTGGGCGGTTTCGGCGTCGAGCGCATCGGTCGATGTTTTCCGGGTTAGCGGCCGGGGACAACTGCGCACGGCTCGGTTCAACGATCCGGGTGGCTGGACCGCATGGAGCGTGATCGGACCAAGCGTGTTCTTCCCGGCCGGCCAGCCGGTCTGCGCCGTCGCGAACGCGGGCGCGGTGCACGCCTTCGTCGTCGATCATGACGGCAACGTCCATCACTTCGTGCGGGTAAGCGCAACCGCCGCTTGGCATGCTTCAACGGTATCCGGCCTCAAGGCATCCAGTGCCTCGCTCGCCGCAGTCGCCCCGCCGGGCGGCCCGGTGATGCTGCTTGCGCAGACGACCTTCGCCGGCGTGGTGGGAGCGATGGTCGCCACCACGCTTGGCGGCGGGGGCTGGTCGGCGCCCGCAGCCGTGGGCACGCCCGCCAGCCCAAGTCTGGACGACGGCTCGCTGAGCGCGATCGTCCAACCAGGCAGCCAGGTGCATCTCTTCTCCCGCACGAACGACGGCGACGTGCGGCACGCGGCGCTCGTGCCGGGCGCGCCCTTCGAAGCGGCGGCGTGGAATACACTGAGCAACGTCTTCGCATATGGGAGGCCCCGCGGCGTCGCGCGCACGGCGACCAGCCTTGACGTCGTCACGCTCGATACGCTCGCGATCACGGTCTCAGACAAGGCGATCGACGGCGGCGCGTGGCAAACGCAGCAGTTCAGCGATCAGGAGCCCGACTCGCAACCCGCGATAGGCGTGGCGATCGGCGCAAACAGCGTGGCGGTGATGGGATATGGTACGCTCACCGCCGGCTTTGGCGTGACGGTCAGCCGGGTGACGATCGACGCGGCCGGCAAGGCGACGTGGGGACCGTGGCAGCTCGTGCCCGTCGAGCCGGAGGGCAATGACTCGCAGCTCTGCGCGATCCTCCGCGCGAACCGCCACCTCGACCTGTTTATCAACCGAGGCGACAGCATGCTTACGGCGACGTGCGACATTACCGCGCCGCATTGGACCTGGAGCGCGTTGCATCCGATCGCGCCAAAACCGCATTGGCAGGCCGCCCCGCAATAGATCGCGGTACGAGTGACCCCGCGACGCGGCGAGCCTTTGCGGAGACGACTATCGGTGATTCAGATCACTCGTCGAAAAGCGCAGGCGCCGTACAACGTACTTCCTGCGATTGGGAGCGGTCGCGTCGCGTGATGAGGATCTCCCAGTGGCGATATATCTCAAGATGGATGGCATCAAGGGCAGTGTGACGACCAAGGAGTTCCAGGACCAGATCGAGATCGAGAGCTTTCGGTGGGGTGCGGACGTGACGGTGAGCAGCGCCCCCGGCGGCGATCGCACGGCAAGCTCGGCGAGCGTTTCGGTTATCTCCTTGACGAAAAAAGCCGACAAGGCGTCCGAGGGGCTGTTCAAGCAGCTACTCATGGGCGAGTCGATCGCCAAGAGCACCATCACATTCACCGCGCAAAGTCAGGGCCTGACGTTCGCCTACTCGACCATTGAACTCTCCGATGTGATCCTTTCGTCCTTCCATCAATCATCCAGCGGAGACTATCCCGCGGAGTCTGTCGTGCTGAACTTCGCTAAGTTCGTCTATTCGTTCACGGGAAGAGACAATAAGCAGTCGGGTTCCGCGATGCGGTTCACCTACGACGTCACCGGAAATAAGCTGGCTTGAGGCCTGTCGGCTGTGTTGCCGATTGCGGGTTCCGTACCGTCTGGCTGGCTCACCGGTACGGTTGAGCGACGTTCCCCTTGGCCTCCGGTTAAGCGAAAATCGAGCTGAACAAATGGCAGAAGCTGTGGAGCGGAAAAGTGGCTGTGAATGGCCGAACCTGGGTCATCTACTCACACTTCGGTGCGTTCGGCGAGTTCCAGGGCGTCTTCCACATCGACTCCGAGGTAGCGAACGGTGCTTTCGATCTTGGCATGGCCGAGCAAGATCTGAACCGCGCGCAGGTTGCCAGTTGCCTTATAAATAATCGACGCTTTCGTCCGCCGGAGCGAGTGCGTGCCGTATTCCTGAGGCTGGAGGCCGATTCCGACCACCCACTCGTGAACCAGCCGGGCGTACTGTCGCGTGCTCATGTGGCCCATGTAATCATTGCGGCTTGGAAAAACATAGTCGTTCAGTGTACCGCCCCGGCGCTCAAGCCATGCATGCATGGTCTTGCGAGCAGGGTCGAGCAGCTCGAACTGTACCGGCCGCTTGGTCTTCTGCTGCACGACGATAGCTCGATCTCGAACGCGACCGCCGGATACGATGTCCCCGATGCGGACCTTCACCACGTCGCAACCGCGCAGCTTGCTATCGATCGCGAAGTCAAACAGAGCTCGATCACGTAAGCGGCGGTGCTGGTCGAGCCAGAAGCGGATTGCCCACACCTGCTGCTGCTTGAGCGCGCGCTTGGCGCCCATCAGCCGCCCCTCGTTCCAGGGTCGGCGTTCGTGGAAGGCTGGGTCAATCGACGAGTGCCCCATCGCTCATCTCCAAAGAGCAGGGTCACTCATCGACATAGCGCATCATCGTTGATCAACGATTAGCGCGCTGCCGCTACTGCACGGTGCGCCTCGTCTCGGCAGCGGTATCCGAGATCGCTGTCTTCGACGCAGAAGTCGGGCCACTTGCCGGTCGCAATCCAGATCGGCGCGATCCCCTGCCGCGCGGCGATGCCCATAAACCGCGGATCGCGGCGGAACGGCGCCATGTAGTTGCGGAACCAGATCTCCTGCAGCGGCGTGAACAGCGGCGGAAGCTTCACGGCGATGGCGAACGCATCGTCCAATCTGCCGAGCTGGACGAGATGCTCGGTGGCCTCGACGCGGAGGAACGGCGAACCCTTCGCGGCGATTGCGACGATCGTCGCTGCGGCACGATCGCGCGCGGCGGGGCTCCCTGCCTTTCGCGCGGCGATCAGCACGCGCCATCCGACGACGCTCGCAGGCTCGTAGCCGAGCGTCGCGCCCGGGTCGTCGAGGATGGCTTCGGCTGCCGTCGCGTCGCCGACCTGCGCCTCGATCTCGAAGCGGCTGACCTCGCTGAGCGGCTCGTGCGCCCACCGCTCGCGCGCATGATCCAGCACCTTTCTCGCTTCCGCGAGCTGGTCGCTGTACGCGAGCAGCTCGGCCAGGTTGTCGGCGTAGATCGGCGCGAACGGGCTGACCTCGGTCGCGCGTCGCGCGAAGGGCGCGGCGTCGTGGATCCGCCCAAGCGCCATGAAGCCGTAGAAGCGCGCGGTCAGCAGTCCGGGGTTGTCCGGACCGAACCTGAGGCCGCGCGCGATGTTGGCCTCCTTGGCCTGCCACTCCGCCAGATACGGCATCGTCAGGTTGACTGCGAAATAGGCCTCGGCCGCCTTCGGATCGAGTGCAAGCGCGCGCGCCGCCGCTGCACGCGCCTTGACGCGCATGGCCGGCGCCTCGGCGTGCGGTTGATCGTTGGCGTTCAGCGCCAGGCTGACGGCATAGTAGGACCAGGCGTCCGCGAAGTTAGGGCTGCGCTCCGTTACCTGGCGGAAGAAGCCGGCGGCCGAAGCCCAGTCGGTGTTCCTGACCTCGCATCCGGCGAGATACAGTCGCAGCGTGTCGATTGGCACGTCGCTGCGCCGGTTCGCGCCCGATCCGAGCGCGCAGGTGAGCACGTCGGCGACGCGCGCCGCGATCTGCACGCGCAACGCGTCGCTCTCGCCGGCGGGTCGGGCGAAATCGCTCGACCACAGGATGCGTTCGTCGCCCTGGCCGAGGAGGCGGACCGAGGCATGCAGCATGCTGCCCTCGGTTCGCGCGACGCCTGCAAGGCGAAATGCCGCGTGCCGGTCGGCGCCCGCGGCATCGGAGGCATCGGCGATGTGGACGGTGGTGTCGCCGCCGACGATCATCCGGTCGAGATCGGAGGCAAGGCTCTGGCTGAGCAGCTGTGCGCGCTGATCGGCGACCGGTGCACGGAGCGGCTCGACCAGCACGATCGGGCGACCAGGCGCGGTGGACGCCAGCCACCAGACGAGCGCGCCGCCGACGATGAGGAGCGCTGCGAGGATGCCCAGTAGGGGCAGCGCCGGTCTACGCCACTGACGCATGACGACCTTTCCGCGGCCGTCGGTGGCGACGGGCTCCTCGGCAGCGAAGTCGCGTATCGCGTCGGGCGTTATGCAGTAGACGCGGATCGGCGCGGCGATGTTCTTGAGCTCAAGCTCACCGAAATCCTCGAACGGGATGCCGACGCGGCGGACCTCGTCGATCACGCGCCCGGACACGCAGATGCCACCGGCGGGTGCCGCAGCTTCCAAGCGCGCGGCGACATTGACGCCATCGCCGAAGACGTCGCCCTGCTCGAACAGGATGTCGCCGACGTTGATCCCGATCCTTGCGATCATCGGCGGCGTGTCGGGCTCGTGCGCGTTCGCGGCCGCCAGCGCACGCTGGATGACGATCGCGGCGCGGATCGCATCCTGCGCGCTCGCAAACTCGGCGAGGATGCCGTCGCCCGTGCCCTTGACGACGCGGCCGTGGTTCGCGGCGACGTGCGTGTCGATCGCCGTCTGCCGGCGCTTCAGGAGGCGACCGAGCGTGCCCTGCTCGTCCGCGCCCATCAGCCGGCTGTACCCGACGATGTCGAGCGCCAGGATCGCGGCCAAGCGTCGTTTGAGCTCCTGCTTCATCCGACCCGCCTACTCATTCTGCCCGATGAACGATAGAACGGCGGGACGACCAGTCCAACCCGGCGAGGATTGCCGGATCGGACGCATGGCCGTTGACACGTCTGCTTCCGAGAATGTCATCTATCCCGGCGGTAACGTCAGAGTTGCCTTACGGCTCGGCACGGGCCGGTTCCCAGGGCCGCGTGATTATCGTTGCTTGGCGCGCCGTCAGTCTCCAGCCTCCATTTACCGGCTTCCAAAGATCGGTGAAGCGACGGTGCACCTCGTGCGTTGCGGTGTGATCTTGTTTGGGCACCACGATCTCCTCGCCCATCAGGATCACCATATCCCCGCGCAGACCGGCATATTCGATGACGCGATCGTAGCGCGAGTAGCTAATCTGCCCGGAAGCGTTCCGCCGGGTAGTCGCGCCTCGGACGGACACGCCATTTTGAGGATTGTTGACCGCCAACTCATCCGCGAGCAGCGCGGCGAACGCGGCATGATCGTCGCTCACGGCCGCTGCGTCGATCATGTTCAAGGCCGCCAGGGCACCTGCGATCCGCGCATCCTGGGCGGCCGTTGCGACCTCTGAACTCGCGGCCTTCCAAGCTGCCGACGCTGGCGTGGCGAGCAGCATCACGCTCATGACGAGGGAGCTACGCAGTAGCGAGGTCTTCATAGCCGCTCCCGATGATCTTCATGATCGTGACACGAGCAGCGGCCTTCGTACAGGGCACCCCGAGCGAAGGTCACTTCCGCTTCCACGCGCCTTGCGACTGTCCAACCGTCCCAACAAGCTACCCCGCTGATTGCGCATACCGGCAGTCCGTATCTGCGGCGATAGGAGCATCGAGAAGCGAGATGAATGGACGTCCGCCTATAAGAAACGCGTAAACTTTGCTGAGTGTCTAACTTTTGGTCGTCCTGATCGAAAGACCGGCCGCTTGATAGCTAACGCTGCTTCGTTTTGTTGCCCGGCAGGAGGAATGGTCGTGGGCAGACCTGATCGTCCCAAATCCTACGATTTTCGCTGAACCAACTGGATCGGGTTTCCATCGGGATCGCTTACCCAGCCGGACCGGAGCTTACCCCCGAGAAAATCGTGCGCGGGGGAAAGGATCATCGCTCCTTTCTCCACCAGTGCCTGCATCGCCCCGTCGGCATCGTCGGTCCACAACACGACTTCGATCGAACGGCCCGTGTCGCCGGGTTCGAGACCATGGTGCGAGCGCGCGGCTTCGACAGTCGCAATGCCGAGTGTGAAGCCGTCCAGGACTAGTTCCACGTGATCCGGCTGGCCGGTCGGAGGCGTACGAAACCGCTCCTCGAAACCGATGCTGGAGTAGAAGGCTGCCGCACGCGTCAGGTCTAGCGAATAGAGATTGATCTGCGGCTTGCTGAAGGTGACCATCCGCCTCGTCCTCCCATCTTCGCGAAGGTCAGATGGTGATCGTCCTTAGCGCAACCTGCGGAGCGGGGAAGTACCCACGTCCTGCCATTCAGCCGGACCGTAAGATTGCTTGATGCATGATCGTCCGTTCCTCGGTGACAGACGAAGGCCGCCGACCGTCGACATGTGGGTCCTGCTGGCCTGACCCAAGCAGTCAAATCGAAAGCTTTGCGTCTCCCTCGATCACGCGCTGCTCCAACGTCGGCGGCGTGCCCGGCTGCCACATGGTGGCGCGGTGCGATACGCGGTAGCGCAGCGGGCCGCCGTCGGGCGTGGTCGCGCGCGCGGTCGGGCGGACGATGCACACGAACTCGGTGTCGATCGCGTGCGCGTCGGCGGTGACGACTGCGTAGCCGTGCCCGGCCATGTCGACGAACTCCACGTGCGGCGCGACGTCGGGGTTGGTCAGCGCCCGCGCCTTGGCGACGTCGCCGCTGGCGGCATACTCAAGCGCGCTGCGGACCCCGCGCTTGAGCGTGAGATTGATGGTATGCTCGGGCGCGGCGCCCGCCGTCTTGCGGACGAACAGCGGCAGGAGCGACGACGGCTTCATGTATTCCGCGGCCTCGCCGAGACCCGGCGCGGAGATCGAGCCGGTGATGAAGCTGATCCCAACCGGCGCGAACCCGGCGGGCGGCAGCGCCGGCGCAGCGTAGCCGGCCCAGAAGCTGTGGCGGTCGCCGGACACGACGACGAAGCCCGTCACCTGGTGGTCGCGGACGGTGTCGTAGATCTCCGCGCGCTCGGCGAACGCGCCGCTGAAGTCGCCGTCGCCGAACGTACCGAAGCCTTTACCTGGCCAAGCGGTCTTGACGAGGTCGGCGGGCAAGTTCTGCGGGTCGGTCCGCATGTCGAGCGTGCCGTTGGTCGCGCCCCAGATCTTCCAGGTTGCGGGAGAGCTGGTCAGCCGTTCCTTGAGCCACGCCTTCTGCGCGGCACCGAGCACGGTGTAGGCGGGCTCGTCCTTGCGGAAGTTAGGGATGGCCTTTCCGCCGACAGCGATGATCGCGGGCGGCCTGCCACCGGCATAGTCGCGGCCGCCGTCGACCACCTCCAGCCACTCCTGCGGTATCACCGGGTATTCGCCCGAGTCCAGCGCCGCGCCTTCGGGCCTGTCCGTCGGGTCCGCCGCCTTATAGCTATGGAAGTCGGTCAGGATCAGCTCGACGTGCCGGCCGTAGCGGAGCGCGCGGTAGGCGGTCATGCTGCCGACAGCGATGCGATTATAGGCCTCGTCGCCGAATCCGTGGTCGTCAAGCCTGGTGATCGGAGCCTTCTCGACCGCAGGCGGGTCGAACTGCTCCAATCCGTCGCCCGACGCCTTACGGACGCGGGATGGGATGTACTCCCACCACGCCTGGTTGGCCGCGACGCGCAGCGGCTGCGCCGGCTCCGTCGGCACGCCGGGATATCTGATGAAGCTCTGCCAGCCCTGCCACGAGAACTCGTGATTGTCGCCGATGCACACGAACGGGAAGTGCGCGCGAGCGTCCTGAATGTCGGCGTCGTCGATGTGCGCGCGATAGACATGGCGGTAGCCGGCGAGATTGGTCGGCACGTGGAAGTTGCCCACCTCGCGCCCGTCGGGGATGCGGCCGAGATCGTAGATGGTGCGCGCATAGCGGTGCGGCACCTCGTCGGGATACTCGACCACCTCATAGATGAAGTCGCCGAGGTGAAGCACGAAGCCAAGCTTGCGGTCCGCGGGCGCGCGCTCGTCCTCCCAGATCATGCGCCGATAGGCGTTCTGCGCGCCTTCGTTGACGCTGTTGCAGGATACAAACGCGAAGCGGACGGCCCGCGGGTCGGCAAGGCGCGGCGCGGTGATCGTCCGCCCGACGCGGCTGCCCGCGCCGGTGTCGTCCGTGAAGCGATACCAGTAGGTCGTCGCCGGCGCGAGCCCGCCGATGAGCGCGCGGCACGTCCAGTCCGCCGCTGCCAGCACCGGCACGCGCGCGGTCGCGATCACGCGACGGAAGCCGGGGTCCAGTGCCACCTCCACCGTCAACGCGTGCCGTTCGCCCGCATCGAACGGCCGCCGGGTCCACAGCAC
Organism: Betaproteobacteria bacterium; assembly: GCA_903644065.1. GTDB lineage: Bacteria > Pseudomonadota > Gammaproteobacteria > Burkholderiales > Burkholderiaceae_D > CAHJXF01. Next base: position 1,622 of record CAHJXF010000097.1, on the reverse strand, counting down.
CACACTGTGATCGTCCGGGTCGCCCGACGCGACGCCTTGAGGAAACAGCGCTCGTTCCTCGCGCCAGCCGGTGCACGACGGGAGAGCGGCCGATCGCGCCGCCCATACGCCCGTGACGCCGAGCGACGCGGCACCGGCCAAAAAACGCCGTCGATCCATCTCACGCTCCCAACCTGCCGGACGCGATCGTTCCGTAACACAGCAACAGGGGCAACTGATCGGGATATAACTACGGGCGGCCGCTCTTGAGGGCGGCAGGATCTTCGATTGAGATGAGAAGAAGGCGGCCAGCGACCCGCGCCCATTTGGCTGAACAACCGTCCGCTCTTGGAGAGCGGTAGAGCCTCGCTGAACGTCCGGGTGTGGGTCAAATAGCGGAAGCTGCACCTAGCGCGCGAAGGCGGAGTTCGGCGCCGAAGGCGACGACAGGTGCAAGGGTGAGTAGGAAGAAGAGGTGATACCAGAGAGGCAGGCGGGAGCCGATCTGGATGTGCACGGGAAGGAACAGCAGCAACAGGATGGCCCCGACGATCCATGGAGCCCACCTGCTTGCAGGAGCGACCGTCCGGGTCAAAAACCCGGCCGCGATCGAGGAGATGACGGCGAGAGCAAGCCGCGCGATCTTCATCGTCAGGGTGAAGGCGAGGAGCGGCTCCGCAGCGGTGTAGCCCGGGATGGCCGCTCGCACTCCGAAATTGAGAACCGTCGCGATCACCGCCCAGGAGACTAGACCGCTGAGGACCGCCAGCACATTGCGTCCCATGACATTGCTCCCCATGCTCGCAAAGCCAGTGCGGAACTGATTAGTACAATCCAACTATGAAAGCAACGCTCCTCATCCTCGGCATGCTCCATGGGGGTGATCTCCACCCCTACGAGATGAAGCGCCGACTCGGCACGGCGATGGTGGAGTGCTATCTCGATGTCGACGTCGGTACGCTCTACTACGCGGTCCGCCAGCTTGAGCGGGAAGGTGCGATTGCAGCCGTCTCGAAGGAGCGTGTTGCGCGTGGCGGGACCCGGACGACGTACCGGATCACCGACACGGGGCGAGCGGCGTTCCAAGATGAGGTTCGACGGCAGTTCGGAGCGGAAGGACCGGTCTCGTCGAGCCTGTACGCCGCCTTGTTGTTCCTTCGCCATATTGCGCCCGACCAGCTCTTGGAGCTGGTTCGCCAGCGGATCGCCCGCACGGAAGCGCAGCTGGCGGAGCTGACGCCGCTACGAGAGCAGATGCTGCCCAAGCTGACGGGAGGAGCGGATCATCTCTTCAACCATATCGAAGGGCAGCGACGCTTCGATCGAGCCTGGCTCGGTGAACTGCTTTCCGCGCTTGAAGCCGACAGGGCGCCGATGGCATCGGACCACGATCGACCCGATCGCGAAAGAGGCGGTAAAATAAGCTGATGCACTCGCATGAAGGAGCGTCAGAACTTGGGAGCCGGAAGGCGGGCGCTGAATGGCGACTTATGGGTCAAGACCGTCGACCACCCGGTCCAGCCCTAATCGAGATTGACACACCGGGCAGACTTTAATAGTTCACCATCCAGTGAACAGTCTATCTCTCATGCTCGATCGCACCTTTGCGGCGCTTACCGACCCGACCCGCCGCGCCATCCTCG
>CAHJXF010000096.1 GCA_903644065.1 Betaproteobacteria bacterium | reverse complement strand
TACGCCTCGGGCTGGGCCTGGCGACCCGCGAGCGGCCACGCACCGACGGCGAGGACGACCACGATCGCGATCACGAGCGTGCGCGCGATCGTCGAACGGTTCGCAGCGGCCGCGGCGCCGAGCACGAGGAACGGCAGCAGGTTGGCCGCGAAGACGGGCTGCTTGAAGATCGGCTTCGCGCCGAGGCCGATGAGCAGCGCGACCAGCAGCGCCGCGACGGAAATGCCCACCGTCCGCCAGCGACTGTCGCGTTCGACGAGCGCGACCGCGACCAGCACCGCGAAGATCGCGGTGCCGAGCGCGCGCAGCCACAGGATGCCCGACGTCTTCCATCCGGCCACGAGCGCGCCGCCCACGGTGGCCATCGCGAACGCCGTGTCGGGCGCGGACGCATCGGACCCGCGGACCAGCGCGCTGGCCGCGAGCGGCAGCATGCACAGGCCGCACACGACCTGCACGATCGACCACATGCGCACCGACTGTCGGAAACGCAGCGTCGGCAGGCGCATCCGGCCCGCGGCGGCGGCCTCGAGCAGCGCTCCGAAGACCACGAAGGCGACGAAAAAGAATTCGACGGCGTGCGTGTAGGCGACCGCGACCTCCAGCCCACTTGCGATTGCCAGCCAGCGGCGCTCGCGCGTCTCGAACCAGCGACGGTTGGCGAAATAGGTGACGAGGATCCACGCCGGGACCGCCGCGTACATGCGCAGCGTTCCGGCACTCCACGCGAAGTTGGGCAGCACGGCGAACAACGCCGCGGCGATCCAGGCGGCGCGTCGACCGTGCAGCCGGTCCGCGACGACGAAGACCGTCGCAAGGCTGATGGCGGCCCACGCCAGCGAGTTGGCGAGGGCCCAGCCGTCGCCGGCGGAACCGATGCGCATCCACCCCATCAGCTGCAGGAAGTACAGCGGCGGATGGATGTCGTTCCGCAGGACCTCGACGAAGAACGACGGCAGCGGCTGGTCGGTATGCGTGATCGCGATCAGTTCGTCTTCCCACAGCGAGCCGCGCATCGCGTAGAAATGCAGCGCCGCCGCCAGGCCGACCAGCGTCGCGCAGAGGCACAGCAGGCGCAGCCCCGGCGAGACGCCGGCCGCATCGCGTCGGGCCCCGTGCGACAGCGCGCCCGTCGCCCTCGCCTGCATCGGTCCGTTCGTCGCGACGGTCATCGGAACACCATGCGGCGATACGCGAAGAAGCTGTACGACAGCAGCAGCAGGGTCGCCACGGCGACCGCGACCAGCGGCTGCACGCCGACCAGCACCAGCACGCTGTACAGCACGAAATTGAAGAACGCGCTCGACAGCGCGACGGCGGCATAGCGCATCAGTTCGTCGCGGCTCTTCGGCCGTTCGACGTTGAACGTCAGGGACCGGTTGAGCAGCCACGTGACGACGATGGCGCCCGACAGCGGCGCGATCCGCGCGGCGACCGGCGGCAGTCCGCCCAAGACCAGCAACCAGGTGCCGCCTCCATCGACCGCGAAGCCGACGGCGCCGACGACCACGAAGCGCAGGAACTCGCGCGTCATCGCACGCGGTTCACGCGGTGGGCCGACGCAACTGCGGCAGACGCAGGTACGCGAGGCGCTTCTGCTCCAGCCGCCCCGCGGCGACGCTGTCGAGGATCAGCCCGGCCAGCGACGAGATCGCCGCGAGCAGCACCAGGCCGGTCGCGAGGATGGCCGTGGGGAAGCGCGGCACGTCGTGCTGCTCGACGAAGCGGACGACGATCGGATAGGCGAGCCCGACGGCGAGCGCGACCAGCGCCGCCGCGATGTAGCCGAAGAAGCGGGTCGGCTTGATCGCCTTGAACAGCAACAGCTGCGTGCCGAGGATGCGGAACGCGTCGCGGAAAGTGCGCAGCTTGCTGGCCGACCCCTCCTCCCGCGCGCCGTAGTGGGTCTCGACCTCGGCGATCGGCATGCGCAGCTGGCTGGCGTGGACCGCCATCTCGGTCTCGATCTCGAAGCCCGACGAGACGGCCGGAAAGCTCTTGACGAAGCGACGCGAGAACACCCGGTAGCCGGAGAAGATGTCGGTGAACAACGGACCGAACAACTGCCGGTAGAAGCGGTTGAACACAAGGTTGCCGAAGCCGTGTCCCTTGCGGTGGGCGTTGGCGTAGACGTCGCGTCGCGTGCCGACGACCATGTCGAGATGATCGGCGACCAGGCGGCGGACCATCGTCACCGCGACCGCGGGGTCGTACGTGCCGTCGCCATCGGCCATCAGGTAGAGGTCCGCATCGATGTCGGCGAACATGCGCCGGACCACGTTGCCCTTGCCCGGCCACGGCTCGCCGCGGACGATCGCCCCGGCCCGGCGCGCCACCGCGGACGTATCGTCGGTCGAACGGTTGTCGTAGACGAAGATGCTCGCGGTCGGCAGCGCCGCCTTGAATCCCGCGACGACACGGGCGATGGACAGCGCTTCGTTATGGCAGGGCAGGAGGACCGCGATGTCGAGTCGCGCGATGAAGCGATCGAGTTGAGCAGTCGTGAGGACCGGATCGTCGACGGCCGGGGCGCGGTCGGCGGGATCCGGCCCGTTCGTCACGGCGGTGGTCAGGACCGGTGCGTCGGCGATCGTCGCCATGTCAGCGCCCCTCGGAGCCGAAGCCGAGCGAGGGTTTCGCGTAGGCACCCTGCCCCCGCCAGTCGTCGCGACCCCGCGCCGGCCTGACCGGAGGAAGCGGCGGCTCCACGGGTTCGTCGCCGATCGCGACCGACCCGAAGCGTTCGCGTCGTGTGAGCTGGTCGGAACGGCGCACCGGCACGTGGTCCTTCGCGACCTTCAGCACCAGCGCCCGGGTCGCCACCACGACCACCAGCAGGTAATACGGCACGTCGAAGTAGGCGAGGCTCAGGAAGGCGCCGCCCACCGCGTAGCCGACCATGCTGACCTTGACCATGTCCATCAAGTGCCCGGCCCACGAGAGGTCGGCGATGCCCCTGGCCTTCCGCTTGGCTTCGGTCGCGGCGAGCCAGGTCAGGGCGCCGACGGAGACGAACAGGAAGAAGCCGATGAAGCCGTGCTCGCCCATGATCTGGAAATAGATGCTGTGCGCCGCGTGGACGTCGAGCGGATTCGGCGCGTAGCGGGCGAACGTCTCGTAGTCGTAGATCTCGTACCCGCCGCCGAGCAGCCGATCGCGGGCCAGGTTGAAGGCCATCCACCACGCGTTGATGCGACCCTGGGCAGACGAGTCCTCATCGTAGGTCTGGATCGTGTGCATCCGCTCCGTCCACTCCGCCGGCATGAACGACAGCATCACGACGCCGGCGGTCACGAGCACGAAGCCCATGCCCACCTTGTTGCGGCTCTTCCACCACAGGAACGTGGCCATCGCAGCGATGGCGACCAGCGCGCCGCGCGAGTGGCTGCCGATCGCGGCGAGCGCGGTGAGCAGCATCACGACCGTCATCGCCAGCTTCTGCCAGCGCTTCGCCAAACCGATCTGCACGTAGCGCATCAGCGGAATGATCATCACGAACGCGAGAGCGACTTCGTTGTTGCCTTCGATGAAGGAACTGCCGGGTCCCCACACCAGGTAGTTGCCGCCGTTGAGCAGCGTGAAAAGACCGCCCTTCGCGCCGTAGAACGCCAGCGACACGACGATCGCCCAGACCACCCAGTGGATCTGCTTCTTCGAATGGATCACCGCGACCGCGACGAAGGTCATCAGCAGGATCTTCATCACCCGCGACCACATCGCGAAGCCGGCGCCCTCGTGATACGGGAACAGCGAAGTCACGCACATCCACAGCATGAACAGCGCGAGCGCGACGACCGGCGGCGTCAGCGTGAGCCGTCGCTCCTCCTTCGTCACGACGAGCGCGATGAACGTGATGACGGCAGTCGCCATCGCGAACTGCAGGTCGTAGGCGAAGCCGAAACTGAGCCGATGGGGATTCATCACGCTCAGCCACACCCAGACGACGATGCCGATCGCGGGGCTGCGCAGCATGAAGGGCACGCAGCCGAGGAAGAACAGGAGCAAGGCGATGTCGCGCATGGAGGTCTCCCGATGCTGTCAGAGGGAACGGTTCATGGCGCGGGCGCCGGCTCGAGGGCGACGCGCAGTCGTGCGAAGCGCCCCGGGAACAACAGCGTCAGGACTTCGACGGCGGCGGCGCGATTGACCAGCCAGGTGCCGCCTGCATACACCAGTGCGCCGGCCACGATCAACGAGACGAAGCGCGGAACGTCCGACAGGCCGGGCAGGACCCGACGCAGTGCTTCGACCGTTCCGAACATGATTCCCGACAGCACCAGCGGACGCCAGATCTCGGTGACCACCGTCGACAGCGACAGCCCGAGGATCGGCAGCGCGCGGAACAGGCTGAGCAGGAACAGGATCGGCGTGACGGCCAGCCACGCAAGGCTGAGCCCGACGATGCCGTAGCGCGATCCGACGAAGAACAGCGGTGGCGCGATGCAGGCGCCGATCACGGTCGTCATCGTCGTGACGTCCACGCGGCCCATGCTCATGATCGTCGTCGAGACGATCGATCCGATCATGCGAAACGGAATCGTCAGCGCGACGAGCGTCAGCGGCAGGATCGACTCGTGCCAGGCGGGACCGACCGCGATGTCGACCAGTTCCGGCGCGACGGCGCCGATGCCCCAGAGGACCGGGAAGGCCACGAATCCCATCAGGCGCACGCCGAGCTTCGTGTTGTGAGCGACGGCGCGCGGGTCGTCCTGGATCTTGGCGAACGCCGCGAACGCGACGTTGTTGATCATGCCGGAAGCCCGCTGCATCGGCAGCGAAGCGAGGTGGACGGCGACGGAATAGAAACCCAGCGCGTCCTTGCCCAGCATCTTCGCCGCGATCAGGAGATCGGCCTGCGACGACCAGTACCAGACGATGCGATTGACGAGCAGGTGGCCACCGAACGTCCACAAGCGGCGCGAGCCGTGGAAGCCGAACGACGGCAGGTAGTGGCGCGTGGCATGGACCATCAGCATCGCGACGCGCACCAGCGCACCCACCAGACCGCCGATGATCAGCGCCCACGCGCCGTAGCCGGCCAGCGCGGCGACCAGCGTCGCGACGTTGGTCGACACGGCGGCCACGATATCGATCTGCGCGATGCTGCGAAAACGCATCTCCCGCTGCAGCATGCCGTTGTAGACCGGATACAGACCATTCGCGATGAAGCCGAGCGCGGACACCCGCGTCATGTCGACCAGTCGCGGTTCGTCGTAGAAGGCGGCGACCGCCGGCGCCGCGAGCATCAGCGCGAGGCCGATGCACAGATTGACGATCAGCGCGGCGCCGAACGTCTGGCGGATCTCGCGTTCCTCCATGTCGACGGCCTGGGCGATCGACGACCCGAAGCCCATGTCCCCGAGCATGTTGAGGAACATGAAGAGGATCGTGAGCATCGCGACCAACCCGTAGTCCGCCGGCGTGAGCAGGCGGATGACGATCAGCGTGATGCCCCAGTTGACGAGCTGTCCGCCGAACTTCGCCACGGCCGACCAGCGCAGTGCGGACATTACCTGCGCCGTCATGCCGCCGTCCTGCATCGCGGTCGTCCGGCGAACGCTCACGCCGACCTCCCGTCGACCAAACCCGATGCTGCGGCCGACCGCGCGACCGGCGGTCGGCGAGCGAACGCGGTCCGGTCCCGTCGACGCGAATGCGGGCTCATGAAGGCGGGCTTCTGAAGCGGGCTCATGAAGGCGGGCTTATCGAGCGGGCTCATGAAGCGGCCGCGCAGGCGGCGCTCGCTCGCACCGTCACCAGCGACCCGAACAGCCGCTCCTGCCCGCGCGTCGTCTCGTCCCAGCTGAACCGCTCCGCATAGCGCCGTGTCGCCGCGCGGTCGGGCAACGCGCCGAGCAGCCGCTCGAGCGCCGCCGCGATGCCCGCGCCATCGCGTCGAGCGACCAGCACGCCGGCCTCCGGCGCATCGACCACCTCGCGAGAGCCGCCGACGTCGGTGGCCACGACCGGCGTGCCGCAGGCCATGGCCTCGAGCAGGACGTTGGCCCAGCCTTCGTTGCTCGACGCCAGCACCAGCGCGTCGCTGGCGCTGTAGACCAGCGGCAGTTGGACATGCTGCAACTGCCCGAGGAAGCGCACGCGGTCGCTCACCCCCAGGGTGCTGGCGAGCGCGCCGAGCGATGCCGCATCGGGGCCGCTGCCAGCGATCAGCAACGTCGCGTCGGGCAGCGCCGCGAGCGCCTCGATGACGAGGTCATGACCCTTTCGCGGGATCAGGTGGCCGACCGACGCGATCACGCGTCCGCCGGCGGGCAGCGCCAGGCGCTGCCGCGCGCTCGCGGGATCGATCGGCGTGAAGCCGGCCAGGTCGACGCCGTTCCGCAGCACCTCGATCCTGGTCGCGTCGGCGCCGAGCGCGATCAGCCGCAGCTTGAGCGCGGTGCACACGGTCACGATCGCCGACGCCTCGCGTGCGGCCCAGCGGATCATGCGGCGCGGACCGGCGAAGTCGGGCCACTGCGTGATGTCGCTGCCGCGCGCGGTGATCACCAGCGGGCGGCCGAACCACTTGGCCAGCAGCGCAGCCGCCACGCCGTCGGGATAGAAGTAGTGCGCGTCGATGGCGTCGAAGTCGAACCCTTCGGCGATCAACCGCGCGACCGCGGGTCGCGACGCGAGCGCCATCGCCAGCGGTGCCGCGTTCATGCCGATGCGCGGGACCGTGAGGTAGCGCGGATGCACGACGTCGAGTCCGTGGCGTCGCTCGCGCGCGGCGACCTTCGCGTATTGCGCGAAGCGACCGAAACGCAGCCGCGTCGACGGGAACCACGGCACCGGCGCCACCACCGTGGCCGCGACGCGACCGCCGCCGACCAGGTGCCGCAGCCGGTTCTCGACGAACACGCCGTGCGACGGCAGCTCGGCGTTCGGATACAGCGACGTGAAGGTCAGCAGCTTCATCAGGCGACCTTCTGGCGGTCGGTCTCGACCCGCGGTAGCGGGCCGGAGCGCTCGAGCCCTTCCACGCGCCGTCCCTCGTCGGCGACCCGCTGCGCGCCGGACACCGGCTGCGGGTGCCCACGGACGGCGGGAAGCTCGCGGCCGCGGGCGAGCGCCAGCGCCTCGAACAGGCCGATCACGCGCTCTGCGTTGGCGGTCCAGGTCAACCCGCGCGCCGCGATGGTCTGCCGCGCGCCGCGCGCCAGACGCTCGCGAAGCGCGTCGTCCCGTGCCAGACGTTCGATCGCATCGGTCAATCCCGCCGGAGCGTCGACGTCGAACAGCAGCGCGTTGACGCCGTCTTCGAGCACCTCGCGGATGTTGGGCTGATCCGGCGCCACGATCGCCCGGCCCAGCGCCAGGTACTCGAAAAGCTTCAGCGGCGACGCGTACGGCACCACGGCCGGTTGCAGCGCGATATCGAACGTCGACACGTAGGTCGGCACCTCGTCGCGCTCCACGACGCCGGTGAAAACCACGCGGCTCGCGATGCCGAGCGACGCGGCTTGCGCCTCGAGGCCGGCGCGTGCCGGGCCGTCGCCGACCACGAACAGCATGCGCGGATGTTCGGGACCGTCCCGGGCGATCGCGTCGATCACCCGGTCGAGTCCGTGCCAGTCGCGCACGAAGCCGGTGAAGCCGAGCACGATGCGGCCGTCCAGCCGCCACCGCGCACGGACCGACGCCGCGTCGAACGGTCCGGCGAAATGGGCGAGGTTGATGCCGTTGGAGATCACTTCGAGCCGGCGCGTTGGCCCCACGGTCTCGCGGACGATTCCGGCCAGCGCCGCGGTGACGGGCAGCAGGACGTCGGCGCCGCGCCACGCTGCGCGCTCGCTGGCATGCGCGAGGCGGTCGAGCGCGATGCCGTCGAACTTCTTCCGCTCGGCGTACACCGGGGCGTTGATCTCGAGCAGCATCGGCAGGCCGAAGCGGCCCCGTGCCTTCACGCCCGCCGTGGAGAACAGGTTGTAGCGCTCGTAGAGCACGTCGGGCGCGAAGGTCGCGACCGCTCGGGCCAGGCGCCGGTAGGCGTGGAAGCCGTAGGCCCACTCGGCCAGTTCGTAGAGCACTCGCGGCAGCCGGCGCTTCAGCCACGCGACGAGGCCCGCGTCCGCACCGAACTTGGCGCTGCCGACCGCATGCGGCCCGACGACCAGCACCTCGTGGCCGAGGGCGCGGAACGCCTCGACCAGTTCCTCCAGGTGGACGAACTGGCCGTCCTTGGAACGGATGCGGTGGTGGTAGAGGATCTTCATGGGACCGGCGGCGCGGCCGCTCGCGAGCGCGCGGCGGCTAGGCGGCCATCGTCAGCGGTGCCGTGCCGAACGCCGCGGCGGCTGGCGAACCCGTGCCGGCCTCGCCGCCTTCGACCACGTTCTTGAGAAAGGCGTCGAACATCAGGATGGTCCAGATCGGCGTGCTGTGGTCGCGGGCGCCGGACTGGTGCTGCTCGACGATGCGCTCCATCGCGTCGCGATCGAACCAGCCGGTGTCCCCCAGGCGCGAGCCCAGCAGCGCGGATCGCACGCGACCGGCGAGCGGACCGCGGAACCATTGCGCCAGCGGGATCGAGAAGCCCATCTTCGGCCGGTACATGATCTCGTTCGGCAGGTACGGCTCCATCGCCTTCTTGAGCAGCCACTTCTGCTCGCCCGCGCGGATCTTCAGCGACGACGGCAGCGTGGCCATCCATTCGACCAGCGGATGGTCCATCAGCGGCTCGCGCACCTCGAGCGAGTGCGCCATCGAAGCACGGTCGACCTTGGTGTTGATGTCGCCGACCAGATAGGTCTTGAGGTCGATGTACTGGATCTGCGCGAGCGCGTCGTCGGTGGGCGCGCGTTGCGCATGGCGGCGCATCACCTCGATCGCGTCGTAGCCGGCCAGCTCGCGCCTGAACGCGGGACTGTAGAGCGCCTGGCGCAACGGCGAGCGGATCAGCGACATCGTGTGGAAGTAGGCCTCGACCGAATCGCGACCGAGCGCCTCGAAGGTCGACTTGGCGCGCAGCACCCGCGGCGCCCAGTCGGCCTTCGGGTAGGCCCGACCGAGCGCGCCGAAGACCGGCTTGCGCACGCCGAGCGGCACCGTGGACCGCAGCTTCTCCTCCATCAGGTGGAAGCGATAGCGGCGGTAGCCGCCGAACGTCTCGTCGCCGCCGTCGCCCGACAGCGCCACCGTGACGTTCCTGCGGGCCAGCTGGCACACGCGATAGGTGGGGATCGCCGAGCTGTCGGCGAACGGCTCGTCGTAGAGGCGGGCCAGCATGTCGATCAGGTCGAAGTCGTCGCTCTCGACGTGCTCGACGCGATGGTGCGTGGCGTAGCGATCGGCCACCTGCTGCGCATGGGCCGACTCGTCGAACTGCGCTTCCTTGAAGCCGATCGAGCAGGTGTTGACCGGACCGGACGACAGGCCCGCCATCATAGCCACCACCGCGCTGGAGTCGACGCCGCCCGACAGGAAGGCGCCGAGCGGCACGTCGGAGATCATGCGCAACCGGACCGACTCCTTCAGGCGCGCCACCAGCTCCTCGCACGCTTCGGCGTCGCCGAGGGTCGACGCGGCATCGTTCGTCTCGAAGCGCACGTCCCAGTATTCGCGCGGCGCCGGGATCGGCTGGCCGCGACGGATCGCCAGCGTATGGGCCGGCGGCAGCTTGAAGACGTTCTTGAACACGGTGCGCGGCTCGGGCACGTAGCCGAGCGCGAAGTATTCCTCGACGGTCTCGGGCTCGATGACGCGAGCCAGGTCGGGATGCGCCAGCAGCGCCTTCAGTTCGGAGCCGAACAGCAGCATGCCGTCGGGCAGGATCGTGAAGTGCATCGGCTTGACGCCGAGCCGGTCGCGGGCGAGGAACAGGGTCTCGCGATTGCGATCCCACAGGGCGAACGCGAACATGCCGCGAAAGCGCGTCACGCACGCCTCGCCCCACTCTTCCCACGCGTGGACGATGACCTCGGTGTCGCTGCGCGTGTCGAAGCGGTAGCCGCGCGCCGACAGCTCCACCACCAGCTCCCGGTAGTTGTAGATCTCGCCGTTGAACACCACGCAGACGGTGCGGTCCTGGTTGTAGAGCGGCTGGTGTCCGGTCGCGAGGTCGATGATCGACAGCCGCCGGTGGGCGAGGCCGACGCCTGCCTCGAAGTGGAAGCCGTCGTCGTCGGGACCGCGGTGCGCGATCGCGTCGCTCATCGCGACGAGCACGCCGCGCGGGACGTCGCGACGCGCACGGGTATCGAAGATGCCGCTGATTCCGCACATGGCGCTAACCGTTGAGGTTCGTGAAACGTTCGTCGAGCGGCCCGTGGCGACGGCCGGGATCCGAGGAATCCGAAGAGCCGGGTGCCCGCGCCGCGACGCTCGCGCGGCCCGGGCAACGACGCTCGACCAGTCCGTCGTAGAGCGCCGCGTAGCGCCCCACCATCGCGTCGATGCTGAAGCGCGAGACGACGTGCTCGCGGGCCGCGGCCCCTTCGCGGGCGGTCCGTACCGTGTCGCTCGCATAGCCGACGAGCGCGTCGGCCATCGCCGCCACGTCGTCGCTCGCGACCAGCAGGCCGGTCCGTCCGGAGTCGACCAGTTCGGCGTTGCCGCCGACGCGCGTCGCGACCACCGGCAATCCGCAGGCCATCGCTTCCAGGATCGTGTTGGAGATGCCTTCGGCGAGCGACGGCAGCGCGAACAGGTCGAGATCCGCCATCAGCGAGGGCACGTCGTCGCGCGTGCCGGTCATCCAGATGCGTTCGGCGAGCCCGCTCGCCGCGATGCGCGCCTCGAGCATCGCGCGGT
>CAHJXF010000095.1 GCA_903644065.1 Betaproteobacteria bacterium | reverse complement strand
CGCCTCGTCGAGCAACGCGCGAGCGCGAGCGGCTGCGCCCGCAGGGTCGGCGCGCGCATCGGCCGCCCGGGACGAAGCCGGTCCGGCCAGGTCCCGCAGCAATCGGGCGTTGCCGTTCAGTCGGGCGGGCAGGTGTTCCACGACCTCGTCGTCGCGGTCCGGCACCACCGGCGCCGCGCAAGCGACCTGCAACAGGCCGAACATCAGCACGCCCCCAATCAACCATCTCGCATTGCGCATCGACATGCGGACATCCGGGAAGCAAGCAGACGAAAAAACGGCGCCAGGCCGAAGCCGGGCGCCGCCTCTACCGCGACAACGCTCGCTCAGATCGTCGGATCGAATGCGCCCGTGTCGTCGGTGGGTGCCGTGAAGCCGGTCAGGTCGATCGGCGACGCCGTGTCCGAACTCGACGCGACGACTGTCTTCACGTAGGCGATGAAGCCGCTCGAACTCGCCGACGCGGAGGCCGGCGGGGTGTTGGACGCCGCCACCGCGACCGGCGCCGGACCACCGTCGTCGCTGCCGCCGCACGACGCGAGCGTCGTGACCACGGCGAGTGCCCCGATGGCCAGACTCACCCGACGAATGCTTTGCTTGTTCAACATGGTCATCCTCCTCGACCCGATCACGGCGAACCGGAGATCGGCAGGTTCAGGTACGGGAATGCGTTCGGGAACGTGGTCGCGTTCTGCGGTACGCCGTCGGTCAACGCCGCCGAACCGGCCGGTGCATCGCTCGGGCGGCAGCCGACGCCAAGCGTGTCGGTCGTACCGGTGGCCACGCACAGCGCGCCCATCGCGACTCGCAGCGTCACGTCGACGATATCATCACCCGGTCGACGTCCGTTGGGAAAACCCGCCGAATCGCCGCCCAGGACGCCGAGCGAATTCTGTGTCGCCCTCGGGGTCACCGCGATGCTGGTGTTCAGGCGCAGCATTTCGGACGCGGTCACGTTCGCGGGCTTGTTGACGCCCGTGATGCCGGTCAGGAACGCAGCCACCAGGTCGGTCCGCGGGAAGTTGGTCGGTGCCGGCGCCGTGGGAAACAACAGTTGGACCAGCGCCGGGAACGTCGGGTTGGTGACGTAGTCGGCGAACTGGGTATCGGCGCTCGGCTTGGAGCTGTTGAACTTGTCCTTGTCCTTCAGGCCGATGACGACTTCGTTGACGAGCGGCATGCCCAGACGGGAGACCTGGACCCAGGCGCCGCCGTTCTTCGGCACGTTCGAGTAGCCCGACGCCGGGTTGCCCGACAGCAGGCGACCCTGACGCATGCTGGCCGTGGTCCAGCCACCGATGACCGGGCTGGTGCCGACGATGCACGACGTCGGCAGTTCCATGATCAGCGACGTGACGTTCTTCTGCGCCAGGTAGTCGCGGTTGGTCTGCGTGGTCGCCAGCGGGTTCAGGTTGATCAGGTCGAACACCTGGCCGAGCGCGAGCGCGAACGGATCCTTGCGCTGGCCGACGAACACCTTGCCGGGTGTCGCGCAGCCGGGGATGTTGACGTTGTAGGTGTGCGCGGCGGCGTAGGCCGCATAGCCCGTCGTGCCGCCGAAGGTCTTGTCGCCGATGTTGTCGGCCGGCTTTTCAAAGGACGAGTTGCCGTCGGCGGCGTTGGTGACAGCCGCCCGTGTTCCGGTACGACGGTCGCCCCGGACCATCATGATGTTGTACGTCTCGACGACGTTCAGGTTGGCCGGATTGAGGCCGGACACGGCACCTGCCTGCACCAGCGGGATCGAAACGTTCTTGCCGCCGATCGGCAGCGTGATGTCCCTCAGCCGGTTGCCGAAACGGAACTGGAACGTGATGTCCTCGCTGGCGTGGCCGTCCTGGGCGAGATGGATCTCGTAGAGCGCGTCCTGGTCCATCGTGTAGTAGTTCGGACCATCGCCGGGATTCTGCAGCGGCTGGTAGTCGGCGACCACCGTCGTGAACGCGTCACGGCCCGGCTCGTAGCTGCGGAACATGTAGAAGTCCGTGCCGTCGACCTTGGGCGAGGTGGTGATGAACGGGGCTTCGCGGTGGCTCGAAGCCTGGGCGACGGGGATGGCGAACATCGACGCCACGAGCGCGCCGGCCATGACGGCCAGCGGACGCTTCGCGCCTCGAATCAGATCGGGTGCACTCACTGTGATCTCCTGAATGGTTGAACCAGGCTGCCGGCGGCTCGACGAACCACCGAAAGCGGACTGCTGCGGGTATTACGCGGTCCGGCCCATGGCGGATTCAGGAAACGAAGAATCGTTGGATCGATACGACGACGGCGACGCGGAGTCGGGGTCACGAGCGGCCGATTCGAGCGCCGCGTTGACGACCGCAAATACCGCTGCTATCGTTTGGTGAACGTTCGTTCACTCTTTCCAACCGCACTCTTTCCCGGACTTGTCATGCCTCGACCGCGCTCGAATTTATCCGGACACCTTGGCGCCCTGCAAGATTATTTTGTCTTGAACGGGGTCATTCCTTCGCTGACAGAGCTGGGCAAGCTGTGGGGCATCGCCGGGCGTGCCTGGACGCATCGCATCGTGGTGCGACTCAAGGAAGAAGGCTTCCTGGAAGAGGCGGCCGGCAAGCGGCTCAAGCCCGGCGCGCGTTTCTTCGAACGCACCATCGCCGACACGGTCACCGCCGGCATGCCGCAACCGGCCAACGACAGCGGCCGGGATGTGATGGGCATCGACCTGTACCTGGTGGACAAGCCGTCCGAGACCGAGCTCTACCACGTGCGCGGCGACTCGATGATCGACGCGGGCATCCACGACCGCGACTTCGTCGTCATCGAGAAGACCCGCTCGGCCATGCCCGGCGACATCGTCCTCGCGTTCGTCGACGGCGAATTCACGCTGAAGACGCTGGCGCAAGACAAGAAGGGCTTCTTCCTCGAGCCCGCCAACGCCGCCTACCCGCCCATCCGACCCGCGCAGGACCTGGAAATCCACGGCGTGATGGTGGGGCTGTTCCGCAAGACGGTCGCGCCGCGTCTCGGGCATACCCGCCCGCGGCGCTGACGGCGCCCATCGGTCGCGATCAGGCGACCCGTCGTCGAAATCGTCGTTCAAAGCCCGCATTGTCCAGAGCCGCCAGGGATTCGCTCCTCTCCCGCCGGTCCTGTCGTGCGGGAGCCCGATTCACCGCCCATTCACCGCCTTCGTTCGCGATTCTCATTCATGGCCGCCCTGCCCCTGTTTCCCTCCCTGCCCGCGCTGCTGCCGTCGAGCCGCGGCTTCGTCCCGTCGGCATCCGGTGGCATCGGCTCGCCCCCACGATCGGTCGCGCCTGCGTCGCTGCCGGTACCGGCGTCGCCCGTGGAGCGCACCGAAGCCGCGTTGCGCGAGGCCGGTCTGGCCGGGCACCTGTGGCGCGGCGACGCGCTGTCCTCGTCGCCGCTGCCGTCGCTGCCGAGCGGCTTTCGCCTCCTCGACGAACAATTGCCCGGCGGCGGATGGCCCGTGCGATGCCTGACCGAGCTGTTGCTCGCGCATCCGGGGGTCGGCGAGATCCGCTTCCTCGCGGCGACGCTGTCGTCGCTCACCGCCGCGGGTCGCGAGATCGTGCTGCTGGCGCCGCCGCACATTCCCGACCCCACCGGCTGGGAACAACTCGGCATCGACATGCGGCGCGTGCTGGTGGTCCGTACGCCGCGCCCCGCGGATCGCCTGTGGGCGATCGAGGAAAGCCTCAAGAGCTCGGCATTCGGCGCGCTGGTCGCCTGGTTGCCCGAAGACAAGGCGCTGGCACGTCACGATGCGCTGCGGCGACTGCAGGCCGCCGCGGCCTCGGCCAACGGACTGACTTTCCTGATGCGACCGTCGGCGGCCCAGCACCACGCCTCGCCGGCGCCGCTGCGACTCACGTTGTCGGTCGGCACGCCCGACAGCGGCCGTCGATCGTTGTCGGTTCGCCTGTTGAAGCGTCGTGGTCCGGTCCTGGCCCGGCCGCTCGACCTGTTGCTGCCCGAGATCCATCAGGGGTTGAAGGCCTTCGGCGGAATGACTCGAACGAGGGCGCCTTCGTCCCGATCGCCGTCCACGTCGTCGTCCGCGTCGTCGTCCGCGTCGTCGTCCGCGTCGTCGTCCGCGTCGCCGTCCGCATCGCCGTCCGCATCGCCGTCCGCATCGCCGTCCGGTCTCCTCTGCCTGGCTGCTGCCTCGCCGTCATCGCTGGCCGTCGACGTCGACGCCTGCGATCCCGGGTCGTCCGCGGCACGGGCGCCCTGACCGACCTCGATCGCCGTCGCCGTCACGCTCGACACGTCCCCGCTTCGATCCTCTCGCATGCTCTGGCTGGCTCTCCACTGTCCGACATTGCCGCTCGACTGCATCCTGCGCCGCTGGCCCGAGGGACTCGATCCCGCACTCGCGGTGACCGAAGTGCAGGGCACGCGGCGATCCATCGCGGTCGCGACCCGGACAGCCGAGGCCGGCGGCGTGTTCGCCGGCCAGAGCATCGCCACGGCGCTGTCGTTGCTGCCCGACCTGGTGCTGATCGCACGCCAGCTCGAAGACGAGCGGGCCGCATTGACGGAAGCCGCGCTGGCGGCGCTGCGCTTCACGCCCGTGGTCTCGTTGCGCGGGTCCGGACTGGTGATGGAGATCTCGGCCAGCCTCAAGCTGTTCGGCGGCCGTCGCCTGTTGAAGCGCAGCATCGCCGCGGCCATGCGGGTGCAGGGACTGGCCATCGCCGCGGCCGAAGCGCCGACGCCGCACGGAGCCTGGCTGCTCGCGCAGGAAAACGCGCGCCGACGTTCGCGAGAACGCATCCGCTCCAAGGTCGGGGCGGTCCCCGGCACCGTAGCCGCTACGCGTCCGGTGCTCGATTTTCCCGCCGCGCTCGACGCGTTGCCGATCGTGCACCTCGAAGCGGCCCGCCCGTCGTTGACCCGCCTCGAAGGGATCGGCGTGCGGACCTTCGCCGACCTGCGTCGGTTGCCGGCGGCAGGTCTGGCGCGTCGTTTCGGTCCGGCGCTGATCGATGAACTGGCCCGCGCCGCCGGCGACCGCCCCGATCCGCAGGTCGCGTTCGAGGCGCCGTCGCGCTTCGACGTCCGCATCGAATTGATGGCGCGCGTCGAGACGGCCGAGGCCCTGGTCTTCGCCGGCCAGCGTCTGCTGGCGCAGATGACCGGGTGGCTCGCGGCGCGACGCGCGGCGGTGCGCGGCTTCACGTTGATCCTGCATCACGACCGCTGGACGCGCGATGCCATCGAACCCACCCGGGTGGTGGTCGCGCTGGCTTCGCCGAGCAGCGACCTGACGCGCCTCGGCACGCTGGTGCGCGAGCGCCTGTCGCGGCTCGAGCTCAAGGCGCCGGTCCTCGAACTGTCGCTCGAAGCCCCGGCCATCGTCGAGGAGCAGGAGGCGCACGGTGCGCTGTTTCCCGAACGCGAACGGGCCACCGAAACGCTCGCGCGACTGCTGGAGAAGCTGACGGCCCGGCTCGGCCCCGCGATGGCGCGACTCGAACGGGTCGCGGACCATCGACCCGAGCGTGCCTGGCGCGAAGTTCGTGGCGACCTGCTCGCGCGCATCGCCGTCGCGTCGCCCGGACGCCGATCGGCCAAAGACAGGGCGAGGTCCACGACGTCGACCGGCACGACGATCGATCGACACGAGCCGAACACCCGGTCGGCCGCCAAGCCCGGCCCTGTCCCCACCGAATCGTTCGGCGACCGCCCGACACTGACGCCCGGGTGCTCGTGTGGCCCCCGCCCGGTCTGGCTGCTGGCGGAGCCGCAGCCCCTCGAACTGCGCGGACATCACCCCATCTTCGAATCGTCCATTCTCGAGATGATCGCCGGACCCGAGCGCATCGAGACCGGCTGGTGGGACGACGCACCGGCCACCCGCGATTACTTCATCGGCGAAGACGCGCTCGGGCGCCTGGTGTGGGTCTATCGCGAACGCTTGCCCGCGCCGGGCAAGGCGCTGTGGTACCTGCAGGGGTTGTTCGGTTAGGGCCGAACGCACGACGCGATCGATGGTCCATCCCGCCTCCTTCGTCGACCGATCGTCGCTTCGTCGCCCCCCTCGTCTCTCTTCGCTTCGATCCCTCGACTCTCCCGTTTCCCGTCTTCGCTTCTCGTCCTTCGCTTCTCGTCCTTCGCTGCACGCCGTTTCATTCGAACCGCACCGTCCTCCCGTCCATGCGCCTCGCCTTCGTCGATCTCGAAACCACCGGCGGTTCACCGGTCGAGGACCGCATCACCGAGGTCGGCATCATCGAGGTCGATCTCGACGAGCACGCCCCGACCGCCACCCTGCGGCCGGTGCGCGAGTGGTCGGCGCTGGTCAATCCCGATGCGCCCATCCCGCCGTTCATCGAGACGTTGACCGGCATCACCAACGCGATGGTGGCCGACGCGCCGCGCTTCGAGGAACTGGCCGACGACATCCTGACGCGACTGGACGGTCGACTGTTCATCGCGCACAACGCGCGCTTCGATCACGGTTTCCTGAAGAACGCGTTCCGTCGCATGGAGCGGCCCTTCCGACCGCCGGTGCTGTGCACGGTGCGATTGTCGAGAAAACTCTATCCGGGTTATTCGCGACACAACCTCGACACGCTGATCGAGCGGCATCGGCTGGTGGTCGACATGCGCCACCGGGCGCTGGGCGATGCGCGGCTGCTGTGGCAACTGTGGCAGCGGCTGCACGACGCGTTGCCGGCCGAGCAGATCACCGCGGCCATCGACCAGCTCACCGCGCGACCCAGCCTGCCGCGCCATCTCGACCCCGACGTCCTCGACACGTTGCCGAAGACGGCGGGCGTCTATCTGTTCCTCGGCGAAGAGACGCGAATGGGCGGCGCGACCGAAGTCGCCGAACCAGCCGAAACCGAAGCGACCGAAGCGACCGAAGCGACGCAGAACGGGCAGGACCCGAGCGAGAGCGACCGACTCCCGTGGTCGGCCGACTGGGCGCACGACGCTTCACCGAACGCGTCGACCGTTCGGGAACCGGCCATCCTGCTCGCAACAGACTCCGCTCGGACGGCCGACGATGCGACGCACGCGACGCACGCGACGCACGCGACGCACGCGACGCAGGCGACGCAGGCGACGCAGGCGACGCAGGCGACGCAGGCGGCGCAGGCGGCGCAGACCGACTCGGCCGCCGATCCGCTCCACGCCGAAGGATCCGATCGATTCCTGGCGGAACCGCGCCCGCTCTACATCGGCAAGGCGAAGAACCTGCGGCAACGGGTGATGGCGCATTTCACCGGCGACCACCTGTCGGCGCGCGAGATGGAGATCTCGCAGCAGATGACGCGCATCGAATGGATCGAGACCGGCGGCGGCACGCAGCACGACCTGGGCGCGCTGTTGACCGAGGCCACGCTCGTCAAGCAGCGCATGCCGGCCTACAACCGCCAGTTGCGAAAGAGCGAGGACGTGTGCGCGTGGCGGCTGGTGGTGGACCGGGCGCGCGGCCGGTGGAAGCTCGGCCTGGCGCGGCCCGACGACCTGTTCTTCGCGCAGGACCACGACCTGTACGGCCCCTTCGCAACGCCGCGCCAGGCCGGGGTCACGCTGCGTGCCGTCGCCGATGCGCACGGCCTCTGCCCTGCGCTGCTCAAGCTCGACAAGGCGGCGTCCGGCAAGCCGTGCTTCGCCCACCAGGTCAAGCGTTGCCGCGGCGCGTGCGTGGGCGTCGAGACGGTGGCCGAACACACCGAACGTTTGCAGCAGGCACTGGCCTCGATGGCCGTGAAACCCTGGCCGTTCGACGGCGCGATCGCGTTTCGCGAAGGCCGGGTGTTCCACGTCGTGAACGGCTGGGCCTATCTCGGCATGACGTCCGACCTCGACGCGGCGCGACGGCTGGCGGTGACCACGCGACCGTTCGACCACGACGTGTATCGCCTGCTGGTCAAGCGCATCGAGACGCTGGACGTCGCGAGCCTGTAGTGCGATCGAGCGACTCGATGGCCCGTCCTGCGCCGCATCGAGCGGTCGATCCGACGGCGCTCGACCCGACGCCGACCGCGACGACGCCGGATCGCCGGTATTCCACCCACTCCGTCGAAGCGACGCACCGCCGCATGGAACGAGCGCCATGACGGCTCTCCCCCGCTACGCCGAACTCCAGTCGCTTTCCAACTTCAGCTTCCTGAAAGGCGCGTCGCATCCGGAAGAGCTGGTGCTGCGCGCGGTCGAGCTCGGCTACGCGGCGCTCGCCCTGACCGACGAATGCTCGCTGGCCGGCGTGGTGCGCGCCCATGCCGAAGCCAAGAACACCGGGCTGCACCTGATCGTCGGCAGCAGCTTCGTGCTCGAAGACGGCCTGCAACTGGTGCTGCTGGCCACCAGCCTGCACGGCTACGGCAACCTGTCCGAGTTGATCACGCTGGGTCGCATGCGCTGCGCCAAGGGCGAGTACCGGGTGACGCGCGCCGACCTCGACGGTAGTCCCCAGTCGCCGGACGACATCCCCGCATCGGCCGGCGCCATCGATCATCTGGCCGGCCTGCCCGAGTGCATCGTGCTGTGGATACCTGCGCGCGACGCGAGCGATGCCGATCTCGAGGCCGATGCGCGGTGGATCGCCTCGACCTTTCCCGACCGGGCGCCGCCCGACCGACCCGATCCGGCGTTCGTGCCGCAGCGGGCCTGGATCGGCGTACAGCGCGCCCATCGCATGGACGACCGGCTCGTCATGGATCGTCTGGTCCGCCTCGGCGAGCGCGTCGGGCTGCGCTGCGTGGCGACCGGCAACGTGCAGATGCACGTACGTTCGCGAAAGCCCCTGCAGGACACGCTGACCGCGATCCGCCTCAACCGGTCGGTGGCCGACTGCGGCGATGCGCTGGCCCCCAACGCCGAGCGTTATCTGCGCTCGCGCCTGCGCCTCGGCAACCTGTTCGACGAACGGCTGGTCGAGGAGACGATCCGCATCGCCGACCAGTGCCGCTTCAACCTGGTCGAGTTGCGCTACTTCTATCCGAAGGAGATCGTGCCGGCCGGCCAGACGCAGACCAGCTGGTTGCGCAAGCTGACCGAGGACGGCTTGCTCACCCGCTTCCCGCCGGCCGTGGTCGAGACGCTGCCCGGCGGGGCGATGGCCAAGGTGCGCAAGCAGATCGAGCACGAGCTGGCGTTGATCGCCGAGCTGCAATACGAGGCGTTCTTCCTCACGGTCCACGATATCGTGCGCTATGCGCGCAGCGTGGGCATCCTGTGCCAGGGACGCGGATCGGCGGCCAACTCGGCGGTGTGCTATTGCCTCGGCATCACCGAGGTCAATCCGGCGTTGCAGGACATGTTGTTCGAGCGCTTCCTGACCAAGGAGCGCAACGAGCCGCCGGACATCGACGTCGACTTCGAGCACCAGCGGCGCGAAGAGGTCATCCAGTACATCTACGACAAGTACGGCCGCCACCGCACGGCGCTGGCGGCGACCGTCATCGCATATCGCACGCGTTCGGCGATCCGCGACGTGGGCAAGGCGCTGGGGCTCGACGGCGAGCGCGTCGACCGGTTGTCGGCGTCGCACGCGTGGTGGGACGGCAGCGCCGAGCACCGCGAGCGGCTGGAAGAGAACGGCTTCGACCCCGACAGTCCGGTGGTGCAGAAGCTGATCGAACTGACCGGCATGCTGCGCAGCTTTCCGCGGCACCTGTCGCAGCACGTGGGCGGCTTCGTGATCAGCAACGAGAAGCTGTCGCGGATGGTGCCGATCGAGAACGCGGCGATGGAGGAGCCGTCCGACTGGGACGCGGCGGCAGGCCGGCGGGCGATCTATGCGGACGTCGCCGGCGGAGAAACCGGGGCCATCGACGAAGCAGGCACCGACGGCGGGAGGGGGGCGGACGCGAGTCTCGAAGTCGTCGAAAGCATCGTCGGACGATGCGATGTCGAAGGGCAGGATCCGGGCGATGGGCACGGGGCCGGCGGGCGTCGGCCGAGGGACGAGCGGGGCGAAATCGTCGGCGGTGAGGTCGTCGGCGACGAGGTCGTCGGCGACGAGGTCGATGACCAGCGGCTGGGCCTCGATCGCGGCATGTGCGGCGATGGACGACCGGCGCTCGGCCAACGAGAGGTCGATCGACGGCCGGTGCCCGGCCGATCGTCCCCTGGCGATGCCGACCGGTCGGCCGACCGAGGCGTGACCGGCGAGGTGCACCGTCCGCTGCCGAAGGCGCGTACCGTGCGACGCGACTCGGCGCTCTTTCGCACCTTTCGATCGGTGATCCAGTGGGACAAGGACGACCTCGAGGAGCTCGGGCTGCTGAAGGTCGACGTGCTGGCGCTCGGCATGTTGTCGGCGGTGCGGCGGGCACTCGACCTGGTCGGGCAGCGCCGTGGCTACGGTCCGGACCGCCCGTTCCGCATGATCGACGTGCCGCAGGAAGACCCGGTGGTGTACGACATGATCTGCCGGGCCGACACGGTCGGCGTGTTCCAGATCGAGAGCCGCGCGCAGATGAGCATGCTGCCGCGGCTGCTGCCGCGGACCTACTACGATCTCGTCGTGGAGGTGGCGATCGTGCGGCCGGGACCGATCGTGGGTGGCATGGTGCATCCGTACCTGAAGGCCCGCGAGGCACGACGGAACGGCCAGGAGATCACGTACCCGAAGCCGGCCGTCGAGGAGGCGCTGGCCCGCACGTTGGGCGTGCCGATCTTCCAGGAGCAGGTGATGCAGCTGATGATGCTGGCGGCCGATTTCAGCGCCGGCGAGGCCGACAAGCTGCGTCGCGCGATGGCCGCGTGGAAGCGGAAGGGCGGCCTCGGTTCGTTCCAGGACCGCATCGTGGGCGGCATGGTGCACAACGGCTATGAGCGCGAGTATGCCGAGCGCATCTTCAAGCAGGTGGAAGGGTTCGGCGAGTACGGCTTTCCCGAATCGCACGCGGCTAGCTTCGCGTTCCTGGTCTACATCTCGTGCTGGATCAAGTGCCAC
>CAHJXF010000094.1 GCA_903644065.1 Betaproteobacteria bacterium | reverse complement strand
GGAACGCCGCTCCGCCGCCCTGGCGGAGTGGCAGAGCCTCGCGAGCTGAGCCTCACGCCCAAAGCCCGAGACGCATCGTGTGGAGACGGGTTCGCATTAGACTGACAGCACCAGTTCGGGTGACCAGAAAGCGAAACCCGCTTGGAGATCGAGAGAACCGATGCCGATGTTCGCCACGAACAGCTCCGTTTCCAGCGCGACGGAGGTGCGGCGCAGGCGGATCCGCCGGGCAGCGAGGTCGGGTTCTAGCACGGCACCGGCGTTGGCGACCTCGTCAAGCAGCGACAGTTCGGCGTTCCATGCGTTCGGCGCGTCCGTCGCCGGCAGGTTGATCCGTCGAGGATGACGAGCGGATGGTTGGCGGGGTTCGACGTCAGGGCGAGACTGCTGGCGAGCACCTTGGTCCGGTCCGCGCTCGGCGTCGTCACGATGCCCGCGAAGTAGACGATCGGCGCGTCGGGGCACGAGCGCAGGCGCCGGCTAATGTCGAGCAGCTGTCGCCCGCCGCCGACGACGGCGGCCGCCACCAGGATGGGATCGTCGAAGGGCTTGCCCGCCTTGGCCACCGCGTCCTCGAACTCGTCCGGGAGCAGCACCTTCACTCCCGAACCTGCGGCAGCGAGCAGGCGTTGCGCGAACTTCCTCGACCCCTCGTTCGCCGCGACGCAGTGGCCGAGGCGGCCGGGGATCTTCGCCGCCGCCAAGTAATTGAGCCGTTTGAGCGCGTCGCCGACGCTGCCCACCGCATCGGGGTCCACCGCATACTGTCGAACGGGCAGGCCGCCGTTCACGCGGAACGTGCGCGTGCCGGCGTGGCGGTCCATCAGCTCGCGGAGCGCCGTGTGCGCCGGGGTGCGCGTGATGACCAGCGGCTCCGGCTGCGGACCGGCAACGTCGAACTGGTCGCCCTCCAACGTGATCGGCAGCGACCCCGTGGCGCACAGGCTGCAGTCGCCATCGCCGTTGCCCTCGGTCGCGAAGTTGAACCCGCCGGGGTTATCCGCGTCGCGGTGCAGGTCGATCGACACGGTGATCGCCGGCGTCCTGTTGCCGAGGAATAGCAGGTGGACGACGGCCTGCAGGTCGAAGCCGCGATCCTCGAGGATGCGCGCCAGCCCGCCGCTGGACGAGGCGGACACCATCGCCACCGCGTGCTCGAGGTCGAAGTGGGCGTATGTCCGCACTCCGTGATACGACCTGTAGCTGTCGGCCGAGATCGGCGGCAGGGCCGCCTCGGATTCGCGGACGTCGTTCATCGCCGCGACGACCGCGAACAGCGAAGGGGTGTCCACGTAGATTCTACGGGTCCGTGTCGAAACGTATTTGAGGGCGCAGACGCCGAGCAGCGTGATCTCGGGCTGGCGGACGAGGATGTTCGATAGTCGCATGAACCGGCTGGTGTGCCGGCCAGACGGATTGCGGAAGTGGTAGGCGCTGGTGGCTTCGACGAACCCGCCGTTCGACCTGAATATCGCCGTCGCTCCGCGGCGGAGCAGGTCGTCCAGCTCGACGTTTGACGGTTTGTCCAGTGTGCTCAGCACCTGCCGCCTGATCTCGATCCCGGATTCGTTGAACGAAAGCAGCGTCGTCGGGGTGTCCGGCAGCAGACGTTCCCTGAGCCGCAGCAGCGAGCCGCTGCCCATGAAGTCGCGGGCCACGTCGTCGGCTATGCTCTCGCGGCAGACGATGACGAGTTCGTCAGGGACAAGGCGCACGTCGATCTCGCGTTCGAGTTCAGCTGCGACCCGACCCTGCTCAAATTCCCTGGAGGCGACGAACGCCATGATCGTGTCGACCTCCCGGCCGCCGACCGATCGGGGGAACCGGTGGAGGAAGACCTGCTTCATGCGTCGAGCACGATCGGCAGCAGCAGCGTCATCAGCGAGCCGGCAGCCTGTCCCGGACCATTCTCGGCGACCGGCCATTCGCGGAGGTCGGGAAGTGTGCCGTATGCCGCGTCCCGCTCGAGGCTGAGGTCCGCATAGAGCGACTGGCGGCCGGTCCTGAGGCGAAGGAATCCGCCATGGTCGCGTAGGATGTCGACGACGTTGCAGAGACCCAGGCCGGACCGCGCCTGCTCCTTGCGCGTCGCGTGCTTCATGAAGCAGTCGCGGACGGCGCGGGCCTCCTCTTCGAGCGTAAGCGACGCCAGCGGACGTCCGGTGATCGACGCCGCGTAGCCCGGTCCCGAATCGAGTACCGACACCTCGATGAGCTGGATCTGAAGGTTGGTCGCACGCAATGGACGGAGGCGCTCGCAGAAGTCGGCCAGCGGCGGCGACCCGGCGACCAGTTCGCGGAGCTTGGTCGGCGCAATGCTGTGGCGGCGCGCCTGGATCCCCCGCAGCGATCGACCCAGCTTGTCGCCGACGTCATCGACACGGGCATGGTCCTCGGTGTTGCGGAAGAGTTCGTAGAGGGCACCGCCGAGCGCGTTGTCGAAGCGGGCGGCCGAGGTGCGGGGAAGCTCGTAGGGGATCACCGTCGTGCGAATCTTGCTCGCGACGAGCATAAAGGATTCCGGGTGCTTCAGGGTCGGCTGGCCCTCGACGTCGCGGTCGTAGAGCAGGCTTGGCGCGGCCTTGGCCAGGTGGTCGGCGCACAGCAGTTCGAACTGTGGCCCGCGGGATGCCGCCCGCATGTTCTCACCCTGGAGGAGTTCGAGGCGGTCGAGCGCCTTTGCCCGCAGGTCGGCGAACACGCTTGCGCCGTCGATGGCGAAGGCGTCGTCGCACAGCAACGCCGCCGACAGCCCGAAGAACTGACGCGTCAGCGTGCCGAGCTGGTCGTCGGGGTCTGCCTCGTTCGGGACCCATGTCTGGAGCATCGGGCGATCCACGGCCTGCGCCCAGGTCACGAGCGCCTGCACCATGGCCGGTTCGCCGCCGGCTTGGTGATGCTGGCTCCGCGTGGGAATTCGCGCCCGGTCGTTGAGCCCGCGTGCGATCGCGGAGAGCAGGTCCTCCGCCGCCGCCACCGTCATTGATTTGCCCACGTGCATGTGCGTTACCTCGCCCAATCGCCTAATCTTGTCGACGGTACGAATGCGCACGGTTCGCACTTCGGTATACCGACGCGTGAGTCGAACGCATCGTTGCCCCACCGCCGGGGTCGCCGGTTGGGTCATCTGCGTCACGGTTGCGCCACGGGCCGACCGGGAACTTGAATGTCGGATATTTCGACATTATAAAGAACCGATGTAGGCTAATCACGCGAGGCTCTCATGGCGACGATCGCACCACCGGCTCCCGCCCAGCAGGGCTTCCCCGTCAACGATGTGATTAAGGCGCTTGTCGACGAGCTGTTGCTGATCGCGAAGGACGAGGCGCAGGTAAGGGGTATCGCCCTGCCGGCCGACCGGCCCGGGATGATGACGGCGGCGGTCCCGATGGACTCGCTGTCGGTCGTCGCTACGCTCGTCGCCGTCGAGAAGCACCTAGGCTTCGAGCTGAAGGAGAGCATCGTCCGGACTGGCGGCTACGATTCGGTCCAGGCGGCGATCGACCACCTGGTCCCCCGCATCCAGGTCGCCTGGGGCATGCACCAAGTGAAGAAGCCGTGACCGGCATCCCGACGCGCGAGGACGACGAGAACGCCCGCCGGCGTTTGGGCGAGCGGTTGCGCGAGGCGCGTAAGTATCTGGGCCTGAAGCAGGAGGAGGTCGCGGCCTACCTCAAGATCGGGCGGACAGCGCTGACCGACATCGAGAGCGGGCAGCGTCGCGTCGAGGCGATCGAGCTCATCCGCCTCGCCCAGCTCTACCGGCAGTCGGTCGGTTACTTCACCGGCGAGGACGAGGCGTCGGCCGGGCTGCCGATCGACGTCGCCCACCTAGCGCGCCGCGTCGCCGACCTCTCCGCCGAGGACCGTGAGGAGCTCGGGCGCTTCGCGGAATATCTGCGCTCCCGCTCGGGCGGCGGGGCCTGACCGGTGGCTGGCGACTACGATACCGCGGTTCGTGCCGGCACGCTGGCCGCAGCCCGCGCCCACGCCGACCTCGGCATCAGGGAACGGGTCGAGCGCGAGGGCGGCGGTGTCGACGTGTTCGGCGCGATCAGCGGGCTGGACCTGCCGCTGATGCTGCGGCCGCTCAAGGGACTGTTGGGCGCCTATCTGAACGATCCGGTGCCGGGGATCATCGTCACGACCGAGCGGCAGATGAGCATCCAGCGGTTCACCGCGGCGCACGAACTGGGCCATCTGCGGATGCAGCACCAGCCGAGCCTCGACGACGAAGGCATCCTGCGCCGGATGCCGACCTCACCCGAGCCGACCGGGCTGTTCCAGGAGACGGAGGCCGACGCCTTCGCCGTCGCCTTCATGATGCCGAAGTGGCTGATCCTCGGCCACGCCGCCCGCCAGGGTTGGCTGGTGGACGACCTGCGCCGGCCCGACGTCACCTACCAAATGTCGCTGCGCCTCGGCGTCAGCTACGAGGCGACCTGCAGGACGCTGGCCCGTTACCGGCTGATCGACACGCCCGCGATGAACACCCTGCTGGCGAGCAAGCCGCGCGCGCAGAAGGTCGCGCTCCTCTCCGGCCACGTCCCCGAAGACTATCGCGGCGACGTCTGGCTGCTAACCGAGCGCGACGCGGGAACGCGCATCGACGGCAGCCACAACGACATTTTCGTCATGCAGCTGACCGAGCATAGCGGCGGCGGCTACGTGTGGGACTTCGACCAGCTGGCGGCCAGCGGCTTCGCCGTGGTCGCCGACCATCGCCATGCCGTCGATCCGGACGGCGTCGGCGGCCCCGTGATCCGCCGCGTGACCGCGGCCGTCGACGCAGCCGACCGTGGGCGCCTGTCGATGGACGAGCGTCGTCCGTGGCAGCCGATCCCCCCGGCCGCGACCCTCATCCTAGACTACGACATGACCGGCCCCGAGCCGACCGGGATGTCGCGCGCGGACCGCCGGCGACGGCTGGAGGCCGCATGACGGTCACGGTCGAGGTCGACGTTGATCTGCGGGGAGAGTTCGGGCCGGTCCGTGACCAGGGTCGCCGGCCGACGTGCCTGGCGTTCGCTGCGAGCGATTCGCACGCGGGCGTGCGGGCGGGATGGGAGCCGCTTTCCTGCGAGTTCGCCTTCTATCACGCCCAGCACCGCGCCGGCCGTTCGCCGGTGCAGGGCGCCGAGCTCGGCGCGATGCTCGAGGCGCTGCGGGTCGATGGCCAGCCCGTTGAGGCGGGATGGCGCTACCTGGACGCGGTGCCGCCCGACCTTGCGGCCTGGGTGCCGCCGATCTCCGTCGGCGAGCGCTTCGCCCGCGACGGCGTCGTCGGCGGCGGCGACCTCGGCGGGGTTCGTTCGAGGCTCGCGGCCGGTTGCCCGGTAATCGTCCTGACCATGCTTTCGCGCTCGTTCTTCATGCCGGCGGAAGGCTTGGTCGATGCCGCGCCGGGCGAGCTTCCCGAACCCGGCCAGCGTCACGCGCTCGTCGCGGTCGGATTCGGTCGCGTGCTCGGGATGCCGGCGATCCTCGTCCGCAACAGTTGGGGCGCGGCGTGGGGCGTCGATGGTCACGCCTGGCTGACCGACCGCTTTCTCGAACCCCGCCTCTTCGCGACCGCAGCCCTTCTGGAGGAAGTCGATGTATCTAGCCGTCGCACCGCAGCCTGACTGCCTGTCCGCATGGCGCGAGGCCGTCCGCGCGGTCGACGCGGCGCCTGGCCACGAGGCGCACAACGTGATCGTCGACGTGGCGGATCCAACCGCCCGCGCCAGCATGGCGGACCCCGCCGTCGCGGCGATGAGCGACTTCCTCGCGCGCAAGGGTAAGAAGCCCATCGAGACGGTCTCGAACACGATCTTCCCCGCCGCGCTTGAACGGCGCTACGGGACGCCCGGATTCTTCGAGGTCTTCCGCGACAGGGTGTTGCCGAAGGTGCGCCTCAAGAAGCGGTGGTCGGGCTACTATTTCGAGAGGATGATGTCGCTGCCGACCCACGACGGCCGGACGATCAACCAGATCTGGGACATCATCGACCGGCTGCGGGATCCCAAGGTTACCGCGCTGAACAAGTTCGAGCTTAGCGTCTTCGACCCTGCCCGCGACGTCGACGGGTCGCCGCGCGGCGGTCACTGCATGAGCTTCGCGAGCCTGAAGCTGACCGGGCCGCGGGGGAGCCGCCGACTGTCAATGATTGTGATGTATCGCAACCACTTCTACGTCGAGAAGCTGCTCGGCAACCTGATCGGCCTGGGCCGGCTGCTCGAATACATCGCACGCGAGGGCAAGGTCGCGATGGGTTCGCTCACTATCGTGTCGACCCATGCGGAGATCGACATGGACAACTGGGACCGCAACGAGCTCAAGGCGATGCTCGCCGCGTGCGATCAGGCCAGCGCGCAGCTCGCCGCGGCCGCGTAGCCGGTGTGCAGAGGGAGGGCCGGCTCCCCGTCGTCGGCCTCGTCGATGCCGTAGAGCGAGTAGATCCCCTCCATGAACTCGCGTTGGCCGCCGTAGCTGGGATGGCGCACGCCCGTCGTCGGCACGCCTAGCTCGCCGAGCGCTAGCTGGGCGTCGCGGCCGATCGCGACGATTTGCCGCGGCCTCAGCATCTCGACGAGCGCTTGGAGCAGCGGCCAAGTGGCGACCCGCTCGGCCCGGGTGTGACAGCGGTTGGAGAGCTGGCTGCCGGCCTCGTGGGGGTGGAACGGGAAGACGTTCCACAGCATCACGGGCTGACCGACGCGTGCGAGCACGCGCCAGATGATCGCCGCCGTCCGCTCGGCGACGACCGGGCCCTCGGTCGCGCGTTCGAGCTCGATCCCGCCGAGCAGCGCGCCGGCGCTGCCGAGATGGACCTCGTCGGTGAGCGGCACACCCGTGCGGCGGCCGCCGCGGTAACCGAGGTCGCGCGCGATCCACATGGTCTCGATCCGCACATCGATGGCGGCCTCGAGCATGCGCTCGAGGTTATCGCGGCGGCGAGCCGCAGCGTCGGCGCGGTCGTGCAGCTCGCACGTGTCGCGCCACGGATTGAACGTGGTCGGCAGGCTGGTGCCCGCGACGGCCTTCACGAATTTCTGGGGGGTCACAGGGGCAGTTCCTTGATGCGCAGACGGCGGTTGGCGAAGTCGATGGTAACGCGGCCGCGCCGGTGTTTCTGCAGGTAACGGAAGGCTGCGTAGCCTTGGAGGATCGCATCTTCCCACAGCCACAGCGGGCAGGCGTGAGCCTCGTATCCCTCGACAAATTGGCGGACGTGCTTGAGCATGTCGAGCGGCAGCCCGCCCCGCTTCACGTCGGCGAAGAACTCGAGCTGCTGGGCCTGTCCGAACAGCCAGGTCGTCACGCCCTCCTCGATCAGCGTCGCGCGGGCGCCGTCCTCGACCTCGTCGGTCTTCGGCGCGCTCTTGCGCTTCAGGCGGAGCAGCGACCGGATGACCGGCGACCAGCCGAGCACGGCGACGTAGGCGTAGTGGAACACGTCGTGGAAACGGTAGTCGTCCGGCTCGGCGGCATTGTCGGTCAGGCGGTCGCCGACGAACGCGCCGTTCGAGCGCTGGTAGACGAACTTCTGCTTGCCGACCGTCCGCTCGTAGATGTCGATCGTCATCCGGCGCGGCAGCTGCTCCTCAGTATCCATCTCGGCGTCGAACGGTTCGGGAAAGGCGCGGTGCTGCGGCCACCGATCGTAGATCTTGTGCAGGTTCTTCACGGCCGCCCCCTCGAGGGTGACGCCGGCCTCGTTCGCCGCTTGGATGAGCCGCCGCATGACCCCGATGAGCCTGGCGCGCTGCTCTGCCGCCTTGCCACCGGCTCCCGGCCGGAAGTCGTTCACCAACGTTCCGACCTCGCCGGCCAACGCGAGCAGGGTGTCCTCGAACGCCACGGTCGGGGCCTTTGCCATGGGCATGTGCTTGGGCTGGAGAGAGTGGAAGGTGAGCGCGTCGTTCGCGCCGGGCGACCAGGCGCCGTCGCCGGTGGCCGCCGCCGCGATGTCGGCCAGCGACAGCCGGCTGCGCTTGGCGATCGCCGTTAGATACCAGAGGACGTCGCCGAACTCTTCGGCGACGGCGACGGCGTAGCCGAGATACGACGCGGCGTCGCGCTGCTTCTTCTTCGCCTCGCTGAGCAGGGAGCCGACCTCGCCGAACAGACCGAGCATCGAGAAGGCGAGCGCCCGCGCGCCCTTGCGCTGGTCCGTGGCTGCCGCCCGCCTGGCGTAATCGGCGACCGTGAGGAGTTTGAACTCGTCGCCCATCAGCGCTGCTTCCTCCTGTCCTGGATCGCGTCGGGCGGGACCTCGAGGCCGTAGGCCTTGAGCGCGCGCAGGACGATCATCCGGATCGGCTCCCGGTCGTCCAGCGCCCGCTGGCCGAGCGCGCGCTTGGTGACGGCAGGCACCTGCACTTGGAGATGCTCGTCCCCGGCATCCTTTCGTGCCCTTAGTCTCATGAAAACAATAAAGCATGCCTTCATGAAACAGGAAAGCGCCGATATGAGCATTCAGGTGGCGATTCTCGTTGACTTCGAACAGGAAGGCGGAGGCTTCCCGGCCGTCATCACGGGGATACGTGATGCACTGCGCGGCCTAGGCCTTGTTGGTGTATGCGCTCATCGGGCTCGGCCGCGTCGTCTACTACTATCAGACGCTGACTGCGGGCGGCGATGCGGTTGTCGCGGCCTATCACGCCGCGCCGCCCGTCTACCGCCAGCTCGACATGATGCGGCTGCAGTCCGGCGCGGTGATGCGCGGCATGCTGCTCGACCGCTTCAAGAGACGTTTCAGCTCTCCGCGAGAACGTCGCTTCGGTTTTCTCGCAGCCCAGAAGTGGCCTTTCCGCAGTCGGCCCAATTTCTGCCGAAGCATGTCAACTGAACGAACGGTAGGTTTAGGGACGCCCTCAAATGGCGGGGGACGACCGACATTGGGTCCATCCGGCCAGCGGGATTGCAGCGGATGCGGGAACCGTCGACGGCCGCCCGGAGGTGCATTAGGCAAAGCGCGCATAGGGCCACGCAAGCTAGCCGACCGCGAGAAAGCTGATCGTCGGAGTGCCCCAGATCCACTTGCGCATCATGTCCTTCCATCGGCAGCGATGTTCAGGTTCTGTCTAATTGCAGAAGCCGGACGGCTTCCACTGCCCGGCACCGGGGATCACGAAGGGCGCGCCTTTGGGTGCGATGATCAGGACGATGTTCCGGCGGCCCTTCGGTGCTGCCTGCAGGTGCGGCCCGCTCGGCACGATGTACGTGCCTCCGGCTTGGATGATGCGCTTGTCGACTGGTGTCTCCATGCACTGCTCGCCCTCCACGATGTAGAAGGCTTCGGGCCCCGGGTGCGAGTGGACGCGGGTCCGCATGCCCGGCGGGAAGATCGCCTCGGAGAAGTGGGCCGTCGCTGGGGCGGGCGGAACCGCCAGCGGCCCGATCACCGCGCGTTCGATGCCGCCGCCCCTTGATTCGACGGCACCCCCCAGCACGTAGAGCCAATAGCGGGAGTGCGCGGCGGCGGTCGCGGCCCAGCGATGCCTGGCGGCTTCGGCCGACGCGGCCGCCTGAGTCGGGTACTCGACCACATGCCAGAATAGCGTGGCCGGCGCGCCGGACAGGTCCAGTTCGCTAGTCTGGTAGCAGCCCGGCGTCTCTCGATTCACGGGCATGGGGGCGGTGCACAGGCCGGGGACCGGCGGCACATCCGCCTGGGACGCGGCAGCGGCGAGCAATAGCGGCGCGAGCATCATGCGTGCACCGTCGTCGGTGCCAGCCGACGCCGCATCGGCTGGACTATGCCATAGGTCAGCGAACGCCAAACCCACTCGGCCGGGCCGAACCGGAACGCGGACAACCATAGGGCGGAGAAGACGCACAAGCCGGCGTAGATGGCGATCGCGAGGAGGTTGAGCGCGCTGCCGTTCATCCGGCCCATCATGCCAAGGCCCCAGCCATAGGTGACGAACGAGCCGATCGCGTTGGAAGCGAGGTAGCAGGTGAGCGCCATCCGCCCGGCGGGCGACAGCGCGCGGTGGACCCGCTGCCCCTTGCCCGCGAGCAGCAGCGCGAACAACGCCACATAGCCGAACGCCATGATTGCCAGCCCGGCGTAAGCGGTCGTGACCGCCGCATAGGCGGCACCATGGGCCGGAATGCCGAGCCGGCGAGTTCCATGCACGACGCTGAGGAGCAAGCCGGTCGGGAGGCAAACCCACGCGATCTTGCGCAGCAGGGGACGCCACCGGTCGACGTCGGCCAGCACACGCCGGCGCGCCACCCACACGCCGGTGAGGAACAACCCAAGGACGCTCAGGTCGTAGACGACGGCGTAGGAGGTCTCGAGCCGGTAGTGCTCGGCGTAGTAGCGCAGGTTTGCGGCGGCGTAGGAGATGAAGCTGTGGCCCTGGTAAGCGGGGCGCAGTGACTGGAATAGCGTGTCGGGGTCACCGCCGCCAAGGTTCGGCATCGGAGAGCCCGCGACGAGCTCGACCGTGCCGACCATCAGCGATGGCGCGAGGATCAGCGCAAGGCCGAGCGTCAGCAGCAGTCGGTCGCTCACTCCCCGGGAGAGCAGCAGCACCATGCCCGCGAGCGCGTACAGGACGAGGATGTCGCCGAAGTAGAGGAAGGCGAGGTTGAACAGCCCGATGGCGAGCAACACGGTCATGCGTCGCAGGTAGAAGCCGCCGAACGGGTGCCCGCGCGAGGTCATCCGCTCCATCATCAGCCCGAAGCCGATCCCAAACAGCAGCGCGAAGGCGGCGCGTGCCTTGCCCTGGACCAGGATCAGGTCGAACAGCATGAACGCCTTGTCGATCGGTCCGGCTTTTGGGAAGATCTCGCCCGCCACGAACGCCGCCGACATTCCGGCGATGTTGAAGGTGATGACGCCGTAGAGCGCGATCGCACGGAGCGTATCGAGCAAGTGCAGGCGTTCTTCGATAGGCGCGATCGCGCGATCCGA
>CAHJXF010000093.1 GCA_903644065.1 Betaproteobacteria bacterium | reverse complement strand
TGCGCGCGTCGGGCGGCTCGGTCGACGCCCTGCTGGCACGCCATCGGGTGGGCAGCGTCGTGACGGTCGTCTCGTTCCGCGGCGACGTCCTGCAGACGCGCGCGGTGACGTTGCAGACGGCGCCCCGCCGCGCCGTCATCGAGGTCGCCGGCCAGTCGGCGAAGGCGGCGCGTCTCCGCGACCGCTGGCTGAGCGACGACCGGACCGACCGGCCGACCTAACGATCGCTGTCGTCGTCCTCCGGCGTCGCCCCTTCGCGACCCCGGTCCGTGTCGTCGCCGATCGCGTAGCGCTCGCTGGCCCAGGCGCCCAGGTCCACGTTCTTGCAGCGCTCGGAGCAGAACGGCCGGAACGCGCTGGCCGGGCTCCAGACCACGGCATCGCCACAGGTGGGACAGGGAACCATTGCGCGAACGACGGCCATGCGGGTGGAAGCGCGGTCGGGACTAGAGATTGCAGAGGACGAGCTCGAACGGCACGTCGGTATCCATCGGCTTCGGCCGCATGTCCCCGTCCTGGGCGGTGAAGCGCACCCAGATCATGTACTTGTTGGCGCTGGTCTCGGGGATCGCCCCCAGCGTCTCGTCGAGCCGCACCTGCAGCATCTGGTACGACTTGCCGCCCAGCATCTGCTGGTAGCCGCCCTGCGCGGCCACCACCTGCAGCGAGTGGCCCGACTCGCGCAGCAGTCGCAGCACGATCTCGAAGCAGCGCCGCAGCGGCATCAGCGGCGCGACCCAGCCGGTCAGGTCGACGAGGCGCTGCTGCGCCGGTCGGCTGAGCCAGGCGTGATACGACGGCAGGTCGAACTCGCAGGTGCCGCCGGGAATGATGCTGCGACTGCGGATGCTGGTCAGCCAGTCGTTGTCGCGCAGGTGCTGTCCCACCTTGCCGGGTGCGTCGTACAGCGCACGGGTGGCCTGCTCGATGTCGGTCAGGACGCCCTCCAGCATCGACTGTTCGACGGCCGCGTTGCCGCGCAGCGCCGAGAGGGTCTGACGTTGCCGTTCCAGCTCTTGCAGCAGGTCCGACTTGAGGTCGGCCCGTCCCGCGACGTCGAGGATCTCGAACATCGTCACCAGCGCCACGTGGTGCGACGTGGGTTGCGGCTGCGACAGGAAGATCTCGAGGCGGTCGAAGAGGTCCTCGAGCCGCAGCAGCGTCCGGATGCGCTCGTTGAAGGGATACTCGTACTGGATCAAGGGACGCCTGCGGGAACCGGGGACGACGGCAGTGGACGGAAGCGAGCACGGCAGGCGGCAGAGGCCGGCGCCCTCATCGCGCGGGACCGTCGAGACTCGGCCGACGGCGCGCATCGTCGCAAGAGGTCCGGGACTTCGCGCCTGCGGCGTGGCGCGATTCTGAAGCATGCGTCTGCGAATGACAAACGCCGCGACCTCCTCGCTGGCCGCATTCCTGCGGTCGGTCGAAGCCGACCCGCACGACGGCGCGAACGGTCGAGCGCTTCACCCCGGCCCGACGGCCGCGGCCGCCGTCAGGTAACGGCGATGGAGCGCGGCGATCGGCTGGTCCAGGGCGGCGGCGTCGCCGCTGTTGTCGAGGATGTCGTCGGCCCGCGCGCAGCGTTCGGCCGCCGGCATCTGCGTCGCGATGATCGCCCTGACTTCGGCCTCGGTCAGGCCGCTGCGACGCATGACGCGCGCGATCTGGACCGCCTCGTCGCAGGCGATGACGAGGGTGCGCCGGACCGTCGCGGCACGGCGACCGGACTCGAACAGCAGCGGCACGACCAGCAGGACGTACGGCGTGTCG
Source organism: Betaproteobacteria bacterium (assembly GCA_903644065.1). Taxonomy (GTDB): domain Bacteria; phylum Pseudomonadota; class Gammaproteobacteria; order Burkholderiales; family Burkholderiaceae_D; genus CAHJXF01. The sequence continues at coordinate 9,205 of CAHJXF010000093.1, read as the reverse complement.
GCGGTCGCGCATTCGTGGTCGCACGCGGCGCGGATCATCGGATGCAGGATCGCCTCGAGCCGCCGGCGTTCGCTCGCGTCGGCGAAGACGCGGATGCGCATCGCGGCCCGATCGAGCGCGCCGTCGGGGCCGATCGACGTCGGCCCGAACGCGTCGCGGATCGCGCCGATCGCCGCGCCGCCCGGGGCGGTCAGCCGATGCGCGACGACGTCCGCGTCGACGATCGCGACGCCGTGCGCCGCGAAGCGCCCGGACACCGTCGACTTGCCGCTGCCGATGCCGCCGGTCAGGCCGACGATGTAGGGCATCGCGCGCCGGGCCTCAACCGATGGTGGGCAGCACGGCGTCGATCACGAGGCGCCCCGCGAACAGCATCAGCAGTCCGGCCGGCGCGAGATAGACCCCGAAGGGCAGCCGCGACGCCATCGTTTTGCGCCCGAGCACGATCAGCGTGATGCCGACGATGGCCCCCACGCCGGCCGACAGCAGGATGATCGGCAGGATCGACTGCCAGCCGAACCACGCGCCGAGCGCGGCCAGCAGCTTGAAGTCGCCGTAGCCGAAGCCCTCCTTGCCGGTCGCGAGCTTGTAGACCCAGTAGACCGACCACAGGCTCAGGTAGCCGACCGCCGCGCCAATCACGGCATCGCCGAGCGGCACGAAGCCGCCGAACAGCGATCCGAGCAGGCCCAGCCACATCAGCGGCAGCGTGATGGCGTCGGGCAGCAGCATCGCGTCGGCATCGATGAAGGTCAGCGCCACCAGACCGGCGACGAGCGCCAGCGCCAGCAGCGTCGCCGGCGTCGGCCCGAAGCGCCATGCGACCGCGGCGAACAACACGCCGGTCAGCAGTTCGATGGCCGGGTAGCGAAGCGAGATCGACGTGCCGCAGGCGCTGCAGCGTCCGCGCAGCACGAGATAGCTGACGAGCGGGATGTTCTCGAAGGCGCCGATGCGATGACCGCAGGCGCCGCAACGCGATCCGGGACGCGCCAGGTTCTCGTCCGGCAGGGCCGCGACGAGGTCGCGGAACACGGGTTCGGCGGCGCGCAGCCGCTTCTTCAGGGTCGCGCGACGTTCGGCACCGCCCGCCGCGTCCGCCGGGTCGCCGGTCACCCAGCGGTCGACGTACGGGTCCACATCGTCGAACCACTCGACGACACCGACCACGTTGCCGCGCTCGATCATGCGCGGCAGGCGATGGATGACGACGTTGAGGAAGCTGCCGATCAGCAGACCGAACAGCCCGGCGAGCGACGCGAGCAGCACCGGGCTGCCGACCCAGACCTCGATCACGGGCGGCGACCCGCCGCGTGCGACGCCGTCATGCGCCGCTCGGGCCGCCGGTACCGGCGGCCAGCGCCCCGTCCGGACCGGTCACACCACCTGGCCGAGCTTGAAGATCGGCAGGTACATGGCGACCACCATGCCGCCGACCAGCACGCCGAGGACCACGATGATCAGCGGTTCGATCAGGCTGGCCAGCGCGTCGACCGCATCGTCCACTTCCGCTTCGAAGAAGTCGGCGACCTTCGACAGCATGCCGTCGAGCGAGCCGGATTCCTCGCCGATCGAGACCATCTGGATGACCATGTTCGGGAACACGTTGGTGTTCTGCATCGCGTTGGTCAGCGACACGCCGGTCGCGACGTCGCCCTGCACCTTCTTGGTCGCGTCGGCATAGACCCAGTTGCCCGAGGCACCGCCCACCGAGTCGAGCGCCTCGACCAGGGGCACGCCGGCCGCGAACATGGTGGCCAGCGTGCGGGTCCAGCGGGCGATCGACGACTTGCGGACAAGGTCGCCGAAGATGGGTGCCTGCAGCAGGATGCGATCCATGAACGCCTGCATCTTCACGCTGCGTCGCCATGACTGCAGGAAAAAGTAGATCGAGCCGAAGATCGCCGGGAAGATGATCCACCACCAGGCGACGAAGAAGTCGGAGATGGCCATCACGACCAGCGTCGGGCCGGGCAGGTCGGCGCCGAAGCTCGAGAACACGCTCTTGAACGCCGGGATGACGAAGATCATGATCACCGCGGTGACGATGAAGCCCACGGCCAGCACCGCCACCGGATAGAACAGCGCCGACTTGATCTTGCCCTTGATGGCGAGGATCTTCTCCTTGTAGGTCGCCAGACGGTCGAGCAGCGAATCGAGAATACCGGCCTGCTCGCCCGCGGACACCAGGTTGCAGAACAGCGGATCGAAGTACAGCGGGTACTTGCGGAACGCCTGGTTGAGGCTGGAACCGGTCTCGATGTCCGAGCGCACGTCGTTGAGCAGCTTGGAGACCGACGCGTTGGCGTGCCCCCGGCCCACGATGTCGAAGGCCTGCAGCAACGGCACGCCCGCCTTCATCATCGTCGCCAGCTGGCGCGTGAACAGCGTGACGTCCTTGTCCTTGATCTTCTTGCCGCTCTTGAAGGTCTGCTTCTTGATCTTCGTGACCAGGATGCCCTGCTTCCGCAACGACGCGTTGACCAGCGCGTCGCCGGCGGCGCGCATCTCGCCGCGTACGTTCTTGCCGTTGCGATCCTTGCCCTCCCAGGCGAACATCGCTTCCTTGGTACCCGGCCTGCGGGCGAGACTGGCGGTGGCCATCATCGTTCTCCGTATCGTGTGGGGACGCGGACGCCGGTCGTCGCCGACGCCGCTGCGGCGCGACGTCGCGGCGCGACTGCTCGCCGATCGCTTCGTCGCGCGTTCATTCGTTGGTCACCGCGAGGACTTCCTCGAGCGACGTGTGCCCTGCCTTCACCTTGCGCAGGCCCGATTGACGCAGGTCGCTGACCCCTTCGCGATGTGCCTGGTCCGCGATCTCGAGCGCGTTGCCGCCGGCGAGGATGATCCGCTGGATCTCCTCGGTGATCGGCATGACCTGGTAGATGCCGACCCGGCCCTTGTAGCCGCTGCCCTTGCACTTCTCGCACCCCACGGCGCGGTACGGGGTCCAGCCGCCGTCGAGCTCGTCTTCGCGAAAGCCGGCCTCGAGCAGCGCGTCGTCGGGGATCTGGATCGGCTCCTTGCAGGTGCAGAGCTTGCGCGCCAGCCGCTGCGCGGTGATCAGGATCACCGACGACGCGATATTGAACGGCGGCACGCCCATGTTCATCAGGCGGGTCAGCGTGGTGGGCGCGTCGTTGGTGTGCAGCGTGGAGAACACCATGTGCCCGGTCTGCGCCGCCTTGATCGAGATGTCGGCGGTCTCGAGGTCGCGGATCTCGCCGACCATGATGATGTCGGGGTCCTGGCGCAGGAACGCCTTCAGCGCGGCCGCGAACGTCAGCCCCGCCTTGTCGTTCATGTTGACCTGGTTGACGCCGGCGAGCTGGATCTCGGCCGGGTCCTCGGCCGTGGAGATGTTGATGCCCGGCTGGTTCAGGATGTTGAGGCAGGTGTACAGCGACACGGTCTTGCCCGAGCCGGTCGGCCCGGTGACCAGCACCATTCCGTAGGGGCGCTGGATGGCGTTCATCAGCGTCTCCTTCTGGTCCGGCTCGTAGCCGAGCGCGTCGATGCCGAGCTTGGCCTGCGACGGATCCAGGATCCGCATCACGATCTTCTCGCCGTACAGCGTGGGCAGCGTCGAGACGCGGAAGTCGATGGCGCGCGTCTTGGACAGCACCAGCTTCATGCGGCCGTCCTGCGGCACCCGCTTCTCGGAGATGTCGAGCCGCGAGATCACCTTGATGCGCGACGCGAGCTTGTCCTTGATGGCCAGCGGCGGCTGCGTGATCTCGCGCAGCTGCCCGTCCTGGCGAAAGCGGATGCGATAGAAGCGCTCGTACGGCTCGAAGTGGATGTCCGACGCGCCGTCGTTGATGGCGTCCATCAGAATCTTCTGCAGGAAGCGGACGATCGGCGCGTCGTCGACGTCGGACGCCGCTGCGGCAGCCGCGGCGGCGGCGTCCGGACTCACCTCCGGATCGTCGAAGTCGAGCTGCAGGTCCTCGCTCATGTACTCGTTGAGCGCGGCGTCGGCGCTCTGGCCGAGCTTGTCGAGCAGCGCCAGCAGCTTGTCGTGCTCGACGACGACGGCCTCGATCGACAACTGGGTCTGGAACTTGATCTGGTCGATGGCCTGGTAGTTGGCCGCGTCCGAGACCGCGACGGTCAGCTTGTTGCCGCGCCGATGCAGGCCGGCGATCTTCAGGCCCTGGACCAGCTTCTTGTCGATCACCTCGGTTTGCATCTGCGCCGGATCGAACGCGTTCAGGTCGAGCAGCGGCAACGCGAACATCTGCGACAGGTTCACCGCCAGCTCGATGGGCGTCATGACCCGCGTGTTGATCAGCTGGTCGATGAACGACACCTGCGACCCCGTCGCCGCACGCGCCAGCGACTCGGCCTGCTGCATGCTGATCTTGCCGGCCTGCACGAGCGCGCGCCCGAGTCCCGCGATGACGGCGGTCGGCGACGACGTGGTGGAACTGAGTGCGGCCATGACGCGAAGGACGGTCGGTCCGTGACGACGAACAGGAAGTGGAACGCGACGGTGCGAAGTCGCGGCGGCGGCGGATCGACGCGGGACGCCTGCAACTTGCGCAGCAAGCTCGGGAAGTCGAATCGATCATGCCGACAGCCCTTTGCTTTGTAAAGCAAATCGCCCGCCGACAGACGATGAGCAGCGACACTTTTGTCCTGCTGTTGCATGGAATGCCCAGTCGTGTCGCGATGCGGACGAAGCCCGGGGGCCAACGCGGAAAAGCACCGAGCGCCGTCACGGGTTGCCGCGCGGAACAATGCTCTTCCGGCCACGATGCGACTGGCGTTTTTCCTGTCCGCTCACTCGCGACGACCCGTCGGCGCCGCTCTGCGACGCCGGAGATCGCGGTCGCCGGGTCGCCAGTCACGGGCCGACTCTATCCGCGGCAGCCGTCTGTTTCATCGTCCGTTCGACGAAGGGCGTGGTGCCGTTGCGGATGCGGAGGGCCGACTCGACGAGCCCGCCTGAGGCACCGCGGTGAGGCGCCATGACGGCGTGGCGCCATGCCGGTGAGGCGGCATGACGGCGTGGCGGCATGACGGCGTGGCGGCATGACCTGACCACCGGTCGACGGGTCGTCGCACCGTGCCGCTGAGGGACGCAGACGACAAGTCGATGGACCTCGCCTCACCTCGCCTCACCGCCCGACGGTCGACGATCAGTGCTCCGCTGCGCCCGTGCCTAAGAAGACGATCCAACCCGGCCGTCGCAGCCGAGGCGGCCGCGATCGCTGCCGGGAAGCGATGAATCTGGTCGGGGTGAGAGGATTCGAACCTCCGGCCTCTACGTCCCGAACGTAGCGCTCTACCAGGCTAAGCTACACCCCGTGGTGTCCGTGCGTCGGCAGGGACGAAACTGATCGGTCCGCATCCGATGACCGCATCCGATGACCGCATCCGCGATACATCAAAACTCGCGGTGGATCGCGAACGAACACAATTCTAGCAGAGAACGTTTGTAGGGCGACTCGGGCAGTCGCTCCGCGACGGCCCGCGCCGCCGCCGCCTCGCGTTCGGCGAGCGCCCGGGTGTAGTCCAGCGCGCCGCTGGTATCGATGGCCGCCTGGATGCCCGCCAGGTCGGCATGCGAACTGTCGATCACGGTGTCGCGCACCAGGTTGCGCTGCGCGACGCTGCCCCGCTTCAACAGGTAGATCAGCGGCAGCGTCGGCTTGCCTTCGCGCAGGTCGTCGCCGACGTTCTTGCCGATCTCCGATGTCACGCCCGAATAGTCGAGCACGTCGTCGACCAGCTGGAACGCGGTGCCGATGCGACGTCCGAACTCGGCCCACGGTTCCTGCTCGTCTTCCGTGCAGCCGGCCAGGATGGCGGCGAGCCGGGCCGAGGCCTCGAACAGCTTGGCCGTCTTGAAGCGGATCACCTGCATGTAGCGCTCCTCGTCCACGTCCGGATCGTGGATGTTGAGCAGTTGCAGCACCTCGCCTTCGGCGATCACGTTGGTGGCGTCGGCCAGCGTGCGCATCACCGGCAGGCTGCCCACGTCGACCATCATCTGGAACGAGCGCGAGTAGAGGAAATCGCCGACCAGCACCGAAGCCGCGTTGCCGAACAGCGCATTGGCGGTCTGGCGACCGCGCCGGAGGTCGGACTCGTCGACCACGTCGTCGTGCAGCAGCGTCGCCGTGTGGATGAACTCGACCACCGCCGCGAGGGCGAGCCGATGCGGACCGCGATGGTCGAGCGCCCCGGCGATCAGCAGCAGCAGCGCCGGCCGCAGTCGCTTGCCGCCCGCGCCGATGATGTACTCGGCCACCTGGTTGACGAGCACGACGTCGGAGCGCAGGCGCGTGCGGATCACCGCATCCATCGCCCGCATGTCGTCGGCCACCGGCGCCAGCAGCGTCACGGCCTGGCCCTTCGCCGGGGCGAGATCGGGCGCTTCGACGCTGTCGGTGTAGGCGGTCAAGGTGCGGTTCGAGGAGACGGCGGAGGCGCCGTCGGTGGCACGAGCGATGTGCGCGCGGCGCGCAGCCCGAAAATTATAAGCGATGGCATGGACCGGACCGTAACCGGCGGCCCGGCGCCTCGTTGACCCTCGGCACGACGGCAGGTATGATCGCGGGTTTCCCCGAATCCGCCGCCTCGCGCCTGTCGGCGCATCGTCTCGCGGAGTCATTCAAGCAGAGGTCCATCATGTACGCGGTCATAAAAACCGGCGGCAAGCAGTACAAGGTCGTCGCCGGCGAAAAATTGAAGATAGAACAGATACCGGCGGACGTGGGAACGGAAATCACGCTGGATCAGGTGCTCGCGGTCGGCATCGGCGAATCGATTCAGTTCGGTCAGCCGCTCGTCACCGGCGCCACGGTCACGGCGACGGTCGTCTCCCAGGGTCGTCACGACAAGGTCAAGATCTTCAAGATGCGCCGCCGCAAGCACTACCAGAAGCGGCAGGGGCACCGGCAGGATTACACCGAGGTGCTGATCGGCACCATCAGCGGCGCCGCCGCGGGTGCGGCCGCCGCGGCCGCCTGAGGAGACGACACCATGGCACACAAGAAAGCAGGCGGCAGCTCACGCAACGGCCGCGACTCCGAATCGAAGCGCCTCGGCGTCAAGGTCTACGGCGGCCAGGCGATCAACGCGGGCGGCATCATCGTGCGTCAGCGCGGCACGCGTCTGCATCCGGGCCTGAACGTCGGCATCGGCAAGGACCACACGCTGTTCGCCCTGGTCGACGGAACCGTCAACTTCGGCTTCAAGGGTCCGACCCGTCGACACCTGGTGAACGTGGCTCCGGCCGCGGCCGCCGAGCCGGCCGTCGCCTAGTTCCGCTCGCGGGACCGACAAAGCCCCGTTCGTCGGGGCTTTTGTTTTTGTGCGAAACGAATGCGGGGGCGGGCCGATTCCGGCGTCGCGCAGGGGAGTTGCTCAATGAAGTTCATCGACGAAGCGAAGATCGACGTGGAGGCCGGCGACGGCGGTAACGGCATCGCCAGCTTTCGACGCGAGAAGTTCATTCCGTTCGGCGGACCCGACGGCGGCGACGGCGGACGCGGCGGCGACATCTTCGTGATCGCCGATTGCAACATCAACACGCTGATCGACTACCGCTACGCCAGGCTGCACCGCGCGAAGAAGGGGGAGCACGGCCGGGGTTCCGACTGCTACGGCAAGGGCGCCGACGACATCACGCTGCGCATGCCGGTCGGCACGCTGATCACCGAGCTGGACAGCGGCGACGTGGTCGCCGACCTGACCGAGCACGGCCAGGTGGCGTTGCTGGCCAAGGGCGGCAAGGGGGGCCTCGGCAACATCCACTTCAAGTCCAGCACCAACCGCTCGCCGCGCCAGCAGACCGACGGCGAGGCGGGCCAGCAGCGGCAGCTGAAGCTGGAGTTGAAGGTGCTGGCCGACGTCGGGTTGCTCGGCATGCCGAACGGCGGCAAGTCGACCTTCATCACGGCCGTCTCGAACGCGCGGCCCAAGATCGCCGACTACCCGTTCACCACGCTGCATCCCAACCTCGGCGTCGTCCGGGTCGGCCCGGAGCGCAGCTTCGTGATCGCCGACGTGCCCGGCCTGATCGAGGGCGCGGCGGAAGGCGCCGGGCTCGGCCACCAGTTCCTGCGCCACCTGCAACGCACCGGACTGCTGCTGCACATCGTCGACCTCGCGCCGTTCGACGAAGGCGTCGATCCGGTGGCGGAAGCGAGGGCCATCGTCGGCGAGCTCGAGAAGTACGACGCGGACTTAGCCGCCAAGCCGCGCTGGCTGGTGCTGAACAAGCTCGACATGATCGACGAGGCGGACGCGGCCGAGCGTGTCGCCGCCTTCGTCGAGCGCTTCGGGTGGCGGGGCCCGGTGTTCGCCATCTCGGCGCTGACGCGCGCGGGTTGCGAGCCGCTGATCCAGGCGATCGAGCGGCATCTGTCGGCGCAGCGTCGCGCGCTGCATCCCGAGGACGCGCACGCGACGCACGGCCCGTCCGACGACGCGCGCGGCCTAGCCGACGATCCGCGCTTCGCCCCGGTCGCCGGCTGACCGTGCGCCGCACGACGGGGTCGGGTTGAGCGCCGCCGCATGAACCGCGTCGAAGCCGCGAAGCGCATCGTCGTCAAGGTCGGCAGCACGCTGGTGACCGACGACGGCCGCGGCCTCGACCGCACCGCCATCGCCCGTTGGGCGGCGCAACTCGCCGCGCTCCGCGCGCTGAAGAAGGAGGTGGTGCTGGTCTCGTCGGGCGCCATCGCGGAGGGTATCGCCCGCATCGGATGGGTCCGCCGACCGACCGTGATGCACGAGCTGCAGGCCGCGGCGGCGGTCGGCCAGATGGGACTGGTCCAGGCCTACGAGAGCGAGTTCGCCGCGCACGGCATCGGCACGGCGCAGGTGCTGCTGACGCACGCGGACCTGGCCGATCGCAGTCGCTATCTCAACGCGCGTTCGACGCTGCTGACGCTGGTCGGCCTGTCGATCGTGCCGATCATCAACGAGAACGACACGGTCGTCACCGACGAGATCCGCTTCGGCGACAACGACACGCTCGCCGCGCTGGTGGCCAACCTGATCGACGCCGATGCGCTGGTGATCCTGACCGACCAGGCCGGTCTGTTCAGCGCCGATCCGCGACTCGACGCCGACGCGCGTCTGATCACCGAGGCCGCCGCCGGCGACCCCGCCCTCGAAGCGATGGCCGGCGGCAGCGGCAGCGCGATCGGCCGCGGCGGCATGCTGACGAAGGTGCTGGCGGCCC
>CAHJXF010000092.1 GCA_903644065.1 Betaproteobacteria bacterium | reverse complement strand
TGGTCGCGGCCATCGCGGCGATCAATGCCGGCACCAAGTCGACGGCCGTGGCGACGGCCGCCCCGGCCGTCGCGGCGAACGGCGGGGACAACGGTGCCGGGCAGAAGCTCTACGCGTCGGTGTGCACGGCTTGCCACGGCGCCGGCATCGCCGGTTCGCCGAAGTTCGGCGACAAGACGGCCTGGGCGCCGCGCATCGCCGAGGGGCTCGACACCCTGTACTCGCACGCGATCAACGGGTACCAGGGCAAAGCCGGCGTGATGCCGCCGAAGGGCGGGTCCGGTGCGCCGGACGACGACGTGAAGGCGGCAGTGCGCTACATGACCGACGCGTCGAAGTAGGCGGCGTGCGCTGGCGATGAAGGGTGACTGCGGTCGCCTTTTCGCTTGACGACCGCACCTGTCGCCGTCACCCCGGCGAAACGAGTGCGCTCGGCCTTCCGCCGGACCGGTCGGCAAATTGCGCGGGGTCGCTCATTGCGGTTGGAGCGACCCCTTATCGGTCGAATGCGAAGCCGACGATCGCCACCTCGCCACCTCGCCACCTCGCCGCGTCGACGAGTGGCCTCGATGTCTCGAACCACTTCACAGGACTTTTCATGAATCTCCTCAGACCGATCCTCGTCGCTGGCTGGCTGGTGCTTTGCGCAATCGCTTCGCCAGCATCTGCCCAGGTGGAAGCGCCCGACGCGCTCGTCAAGCGCGTATCGACCGACGTGCTCGACGCGGTCAAGGCGGATCCGTCGATCCAGGCCGGGGATATCAACCGGATCGTCGCGCTGGTCAACGACAAGATCCTGCCCAACTTCGACTTCGAACGCATGACGGCGTCGGCCGCCGGACCGCACTGGCGCGACGCCACGGCGGCGCAGAAACAGGCGCTGCAGGAGCAGTTCAAGATCCTGCTGGTCCGCGTGTATTCCGGCGCGCTGGCGCAGGCGCGCGATCGGACGGTCGTGCTCAAGCCGATGCGCGACAAGGCGACCGATCCCGAAGTCGTGGTGCGCACCGAGGTCCGCGGCCGAGGCGATCCGGTCGAACTCGACTTCCGCCTGGCGAACGGCGGTACCGCCTGGCGCATCTACGATATGAACGTCGGCGGCGTGTGGCTGGTCGAGAACTACCGCAGCACGTTTACGCAGGAGATCTCGGCCAGCGGCATCGACGGCCTGGTCAAGAAGCTGGCCGAGAAGAACGAGGCGGCGGGACGCTGAGCCTCGTCAGCCGGGCACGAGAACCCGGATCTTCAGGTCCTCGTCGAACCCGATGAACCCGCCTGCCAGCAGGCAGGCATCGTCCCGGCGCAGCGATCGCGCGGGACGTCGTCGGCGACCGGACGCTTCTGGTGAGGGCCGACGATCGGGTGACTCAGCCGCAGGACTTGCGCTCGATCGCGGTTCACCAGACGGCGATGCGGCCGGCGAAGGGCACTGCGATGATCCTCGCCCGGAGCGAGCCACCATCGGTGATGCCGGCCCGTCGACCGTGATCGTGATCCGGACCGACGCCTGGACGAGGCCGCACTTCGAGTAAGTTGCGAGCAAGCCATCCGTCTCGAGGTTCGTCATGCCGCTCAAGCGTCCCAAGGGCCCGCCCGGCCGTCTCGTCGTCCTCGATCACGAGTCGACCGTCCTCGGCGGCAACCCGCTCGGCGATCCGACCCGTCGCGCCGTCCGCGTGTGGCTGCCGCCGCAATACGACGACGAGCGGTTCGCCGACCAGCGCTTTCCGGTGCTCTACGACCTGGTCGGCTTCATGGGCTCCGGCGCGAGCCACACCAACTGGAAGGCCTTCGGCGAGAACGTGCCCGAGCGGGCCGCGCGGCTGGTCAACGAGAAGAAGATGGCGCCGGTCATCATCGTCCTGCCCGACTGCTTCACCGCGCTGGGCGGCAACCAGTACGTCAACTCGTCGGCCGTCGGCGCATACGCCGACTACCTGACCCGCGAGATCGTGCCGTTCGTCGATGCGCGGTTCCGCACGCTCGCATCGCGCGAGCATCGCGGCTGCTTCGGCAAGAGTTCGGGCGGCTACGGCGCCATCGTGCACGGCATGAAGTACCCGAAGGTGTGGGGCGCGATCGCCGATCACTCGGGCGACGCGTACTTCGACTTCGTCTACCGCCACGACTGGCCGAACACGCTGAACGTCCTGGCGCGATACGCGAAGCCGAAGCGCGTGGCCGGTGCGGTCGATGTCGTCGCGCGCTCGCGGGCCACGGCCGAAGGGCTCGACGACGGTCGCGTCGCCGCTTTCCTCGATGCGTTGTGGAAGAAGAGGAAGCTGGCCGGCGTCGACGGCCACGCGGTCATGAACCTGTGCATGGCCGCGACCTACGACCCCGACCCGGCCGCACCGAACGGCTTTCGCCTGCCGTTCGACGTCGAGACCGGCGAGCTGATCGAGGCGCGCTGGAGGAAGTGGCTCGCCAACGACCCGATCCACCTGGTGGGTCGGTACGCGGCGGCGCTGCGGACGCTGCGCGGCATCTGGATCGATTGCGGCTGGGCCGACCAGTACCACATCCACTACGGCACGCGCATCGTGTCGAAGCGCCTCGCCGAACTCGGCATCGCGCATGTCTACGAAGAGTTCGACGACAACCACAGCGACATCGACTACCGGATGGACGTCAGCCTGCCGTTCCTGGTGAAGAGCCTCGGAGCCGCGGCGCCCGCCTGATCGTGCAATCGAGTCGCCGCTCCGCCCGCCGCCGCCCGCTCGTTCCTGCCGTGCGAACGGTCGACACCGCCCCTAGCCGAGGAACAGCCGATAGGCCGGGTTGGCCGTCTCGTCCTCGTACGGATAACCGAGCGTCGTGAGGAACGCGCCGAACGCCGCGCGCTGCGTCGCCGGCACCTGCAATCCGACCAGGATGCGGCCGTAGTCGGCGCCCTGGTTGCGGTAGTGGAAGAGGCTGATGTTCCAGCCCGGATCCATCGCCGACAGGAAGCGCATCAGCGCCCCCGGTCGCTCGGGGAACACGAAGCGGTAGAGCCGTTCGTCCGCCGCCAGCGTCGAGCGCCCGCCGATCATGTGGCGCAGATGGGTCTTCGCCAGCTCGTCGTGCGTCAGGTCGAGCGACTGGAAGCCGTGGCGCCCGAAGGTGGCCGCCAGCTTCACGCTCTCGCCCCGCGCCTGCACGCCGATGCCGACGAAGACGTGCGCGACGTCGGCGGCGGCGATGCGGTAGTTGAACTCGGTGACGTCGTGCTCGCCCAGCAGCGCGCAGAAGCGCCGGAAGCTGCCGCGCTCCTCGGGGATCGTCACCGCGAACACCGCCTCGCGCTCCTCGCCGACCTCGGCACGGTCGGCGACGAAGCGCAGCCGATCGAAGTTCATGTTGGCGCCGCAGGCGATCGCGACCAGCGTCTCGCCGCGCAATCGCTCGCGCTCGGCGTACCGCTTCAGCCCCGCGATCGACAGGGCACCGGCCGGCTCCAGGATCGAGCGGGTCTCGACGAACACGTCCTTGATCGCGGCGCAGACGGCGTCGGTGTCGACCGTGACGATCTCGTCGACGTGCTTCTTCACGAGACGAAAGGTCTCGACGCCGACCTGCTTGACGGCGGTGCCGTCCGAGAACAGCCCGACCTGCGCGAGCGTCACCCGTCGACCCGCCGCGACCGACTGCTGCATCGCGTTGGAGTCGTCGGTCTGCACGCCGACGATGCGGATCTCGGGACGCACCGCCTTGACGTAGGCGGCGACGCCGGAGATCAGGCCACCCCCGCCGATCGCGACGAAGATCGTGTGGATCGGACGGGCGGCGTGCAGCGCCTGGTGCTGGCGGAGGATCTCGAGGCCGATCGTGCCCTGCCCGGCGATCACGTCCGGGTCGTCGAACGGATGGACGAAGCAGAGCCCGTCGCGCGTCTGCAGCTCGAGCGCGTGGGCGTAGGCGTCCGAGTAGCTCTCGCCGTGCAGCACCACCTCGGCGCCGCGTGCGAGGACGGCATCGACCTTCAGGCGGGGCGTCGTGACCGGCATGACGATCACCGCGCGACAGCCGAGCCGCTCGGCCGACAGCGCGACGCCCTGCGCATGGTTGCCGGCCGAGGCCGCGATGACGCCGCGCTGCAACTCGTCCGGCGACAGGCCCGCCATCTTGTTGTACGCGCCGCGCAGCTTGAAGCTGAAGACCGGCTGGTTGTCCTCGCGCTTCAGCAGCACCGTGTTGCCGATGCGTTTCGACAACGCCGGCGCGACCTCGAGTTCGGTCTCGCGCGCCACGTCGTAGACGCGGGCGTTGAGGATGCGCTTCAGATAGTCGACGGCCATGCGGCCTGCTCCGGCTCGGTGATCGATCGCGGGTCGGAGGGCGCCCGCGCGTCGGAGCGCGACTCTAGCCGAACCGGCATACGGTCGCGGCGAGGGTGCCCCGCCCGCCGCGATGCCGTGCATCGCGCCGGGTCGGTTTCCGCCTCCGCAAAAGCGGCCATCGCCGCTCGGGCGGGTCCCGCTTCGCGATCGCGTCCGTCAGGAGCCGGCCGATACAATGCCGCGATGCCCGACTCGTGGATGGACGGCCTGCTCGCGTGGCTCGCGTTGCCGCAGTTCGGCCTGAGCAGCGTCTTCGTCGTCAGCTTCGTCTCGGCCACGCTGATCCCGCTCGGCTCGGAGCCGGTGGTCTACGGCATGGTCAAACTGCGGCCGGACCTGTTCTGGGCGACGGTCGGGGTGGCCACCATCGGCAACACGCTGGGCGGCATGGTCGACTACTGGATGGGTCGCGGCGCCGAGTGGATGCTGGAGCGACGGCTGAACCTCGGGCCGCACGGCCTGCCGGCCACGACGGCCATGACGGCCATGACGGCCATGACGGCCACGACGGCCACGACGGCCACGACGGCCACGACGGCCACGACCGTTCCGACGGTGAAGCCGGACACGCCGTCGACGGCATCGACCGCGCCATCGACCGATGCGGCGCCGCCCGGCAAGTGGCACCAGCGCGCGGTGCGCTGGCTGGAGCGCTTCGGGCCGTTCGGTTGCGTGCTGGCCTGGCTGCCCGGCATCGGCGACCCGCTCTGCGCGGTGGCGGGCTGGCTGCGCCTGCCGTTCTGGCCGTGCGTGGCGTGGATGGCGATCGGCAAGTGCCTGCGCTACGTCACGATGACGGCCGGGCTGGTGTGGATGTTCTGATCGACGTCACGACGCCGGCTGCAGGTCGAGTCGATCTTCGATACCGACCAAGCGTTCGTCGACCGTATCGAGCCGCGAGTTCTGGCGGACCACGTCCGCACATAGATCCGCGAATGCGTCTACGGACTCGTCATGCGTAATTTCAGCTCCCGAACGTCTTGTTTGATCGCTGCGACATCCGCACGTATGCCGCGCAGGGATTCGAGAAGCAGGCTTTCCACGGGTTCGGTCATCTTCGTTGCCCAGGCCCGGCCGACGCGTTTCGGCGATTCGTACTATAAGGTCGAACTCGCCTCGTCTCATCGTCCATCCGCATGAACGCCCCCGTCTTCCCCCAAGCCGCGCTGTTCTCCCCGCACAGCGACGCGTCGTCGCGCGTGCGCGAGATTCCCTACAACTACACGTCGTTCTCGGACCGCGAGATCGTCATGCGGCTGCTCGGCGGATCCGCGTGGAGCGACCTCGAGCAGTTGCGCATCGAGCGCCGCACCGGTCGCTCGGCCCGCATGCTGTACGAGGTGCTGGGCGACATCTGGGTCGTGCAGCGCAATCCGTATCTGCAGGACGACCTGCTCGAGAACCCGAAGCGGCGCGCGGCGCTGATCGAGGCGCTGCACCATCGGCTGAACGAGGTCGACAAGCGGCGGAAAGTCGACGGCGACGTCGCCGGCTCATCGGCCGACGCCGATCGCGACGGCAAGGTCGGCCACCTGCTGGTCGCGGCGCGAAAAGCGGTGAAGGCGTTCGAGGACGAGTTCCGCGACACGCACGACCTGCGGAAACTCGCGGCCCGCCGGCTCGGCCGCGTGACGGCGAAGGACAACGTCAAGTTCGACGGGCTGTCGCGCGTCTCGCACGTCACCGACGCGACCGACTGGCGCGTCGAGTATCCGTTCGTGGTGCTGACGCCGGACAGCGAGGCCGAGATGGCCGGTCTGGTCGCCGCCTGCATCGAACTCGAGCTGACCATCATCCCGCGCGGCGGCGGCACCGGCTACACCGGCGGCGCGATCCCGCTCACGCCGCGCGCCGCCGTCATCAACACCGAGAAGCTCGAGACGTTGAGCGCGGTCGAGATGCGCGTGCTGCCCGGCCACACGCGACCCACCGCGACGATCTGGTCGGGCGCCGGCGTCGTCACCAAGCGCGTGTCGGAGGCGGCCGATGCCGCGGGGCTCGTCTTCGCGGTCGACCCGACGTCGGCCGAAGCGTCGTGCATCGGCGGCAACGTCGCGATGAACGCCGGCGGCAAGAAGGCCGTGCTGTGGGGTACCGCGCTCGACAACCTCGCGTCGTGGCGCATGGTCGACTGCGACGGCAACTGGCTCGACGTCGAGCGCATGGACCACAACCTCGGCAAGATCCACGACGCGCCGTTCGCGACCTTCGAGGTGCGCAAATCCGCTCCCGACGGCACGCCGATCTCGACCGAGACCCTGGTCGTCGAAGGCCGGCGTTTCCGCAAGGAAGGCCTCGGCAAGGACGTCACCGACAAGTTCCTCGCCGGCCTGCCCGGCGTGCAGAAGGAAGGCTGCGACGGTCTCATCACGTCGGCCCGCTGGATTCTCCATCGCATGCCGCCGCACGCGCGCACCGTGTGCCTCGAGTTCTTCGGCCAGGCGCGCGAGGCGATTCCGTCGATCGTCGAGATCAAGAACTTCATGGACGCGGAGGCGAAGGCGGGTCGCGCGGTGCTCGCGGGCCTCGAGCACCTCGACGAGCGCTACCTGCGCGCGGTCGGCTACTCGACCAAGTCGAAGCGCGGCGCCGAGACGTCGAGCTATCCGAAGATGGCGCTGTTCGGCGACATCGTCGGCGACGACGCGGACGACGTCGCCCGTGCGGCGTCGGAAGTCGTGCGCATGGCCAACGGCCGCAGCGGCGAGGGCTTCGTCGCGGTGTCGGCCGAGGCGCGCAAGAAGTTCTGGCTCGACCGCTCGCGCACCGCGGCCATCGCGCGCCACACCAACGCGTTCAAGATCAACGAGGACGTCGTCATCCCGCTCGACCGCATGGGCGAATACACCGACGCCATCGAGCGCATCAACATCGAGCTGTCGATCGACAACAAGCTCGAGCTGCTCGACGCGCTGGAGCGCTGGCTGACGCAGGAGCTCGGTGCGGTACCGCTCGGCAAGACCGACGATGCCGACGTCGACCACCTGAGCCGGGACGAGTTGATGGGCACGCGGGTCGAGCAGGCGCGCGACCTGATCGTCCGGGTGCGCGAGCGCTGGCGCTATCTCCGTGCGCACATGGACGTCTCGCTCGACGAGGCGCGCGACGCATTGCACTCGCACGGGCTGCACCTCGATGTCGTTCCGCTGACGGCCGGGATCCGCTCGTTGCAGGATGCGACGACCGACGAGCACTCGGGCCCCGGCCTGCGCAGCGGCGACACCCGGGTGTTCGACCTTCTGCAGGTGCGCGCCATCCGCGTGTCGTGGAAGCGCGAGGTGCGCGCGTCGCTGCGGCAGATCTTCAACGGCGCCGAGTTCGCGCCGGTGCTGGCCGGCGCCGAGGCGATCCACAGGAAAGTGCTGCGCGGCCGCGTGTTCGTGGCGCTGCACATGCATGCCGGCGACGGCAACGTGCACACCAACATCCCGGTCAACTCCGACGACTACGCGATGCTGTCGACGGCCAACCGCATGGTCCATCGCATCATGCAGGTGGCGCGCGACCTCGACGGCGTGATCTCGGGCGAGCACGGCATCGGCATCACCAAGCTCGAGTTCCTGAGCGACGCCGAGACCGCCGACTTCCGCGCCTACAAGCAGCGCATCGATCCGCGCGGCCACTTCAACCTCGGCAAGCTGATGGCGCTGCCGTCGATGCCGGCCGACCTGCGGAACGCCTACACGCCGAGCTTCGGGCTGATGGGCGCCGAGTCGCTGATCATGCAGCAGTCGGACATCGGCGCCATCGCCGACTCGATCAAGGACTGCCTGCGCTGCGGCAAGTGCAAGCCGGTGTGCGCGACCCACGTGCCGCGCGCCAACCTGCTCTATTCGCCGCGCAACAAGATCCTCGCGACGTCGCTGCTGATCGAGGCCTTCCTGTACGAGGAGCAGACGCGCCGCGGCGTGTCGATCAAGCACTGGGAGGAGTTCACCGACGTGGCCGACCACTGCACGGTCTGCCACAAGTGCCTGTCGCCGTGCCCGGTCGACATCGACTTCGGCGAAGTGTCGATGAACATGCGCAACCTGTTGCGGAAGATGGGGCAGAAGAAGTTCAATCCCGGCACGGCCGCGTCGATGTTCTTCCTGAACGCGACCGACCCGACGACCATCAACGTCAGCCGCAAGCTGATGATGGACTGGGGCTACAAGGCGCAGCGGACCGCGGTGGAGCTGTTCCGCCCGGCCGCGAAGAAGCAGACCGCGCATCCGCCGTCCACCCACGGCAAGACGCCGGTGCGCGAGCAGGTGATCCACTTCGTCAACAAGAAGATGCCCGGCAACCTGCCGAAGAAGACGGCGCGCGCGCTGCTCGACATCGAGGACGCGAAGTTCGTGCCGATCATCCGCGACCCGGCAACCGCCACGGCCGACAGCGAGGCGGTGTTCTACTTTCCCGGCTGCGGCTCGGAGCGGCTGTTCTCGCAGGTCGGCCTGGCCACGCAGGCCATGCTGTGGCACGTCGGTGTGCAGACCGTGCTGCCGCCCGGCTATCTGTGCTGCGGCTATCCGCAGCGCGGGGCGGGCGACTTCGACAAGGCCGACAAGATCATCACCGACAACCGCGTGCTGTTCCATCGCGTCGCCAACACGCTCAACTACCTCGACATCAAGACGGTGGTGGTCAGTTGCGGCACGTGCTACGACCAGCTGGCCGGGTATCAATTCGACAAGATCTTCCCGGGTTGCCGCATCATCGACATCCACGAGTTCCTGATGGAGAAGGGCGTGAAGCTCGAGGGCGTCACGGGGACCCAGTACCTCTATCACGACCCGTGCCACACGCCGATGAAGCAGTACGACCCGCTGAAGGTCGTCAACACGTTGATGGCGAGCGACCTCAACGGCAAGGTGGAAAAGAACGACCGCTGCTGCGGTGAGTCGGGCACGCTGGCCATCACCCGGCCCGACATCTCGACGCAGGTGCGCTTCCGCAAGGAAGAGGAGCTCGCGAAGGGCGTGGCGAAGCTGCGGGCCGTCGAGCCGGCTGCGGCCGTCACGATCGACGCGACGACGACGGCGCAGACCACCCGGCCGGCTCCGCACGCCGCGCCGGTCAAGATCCTCACGTCCTGCCCCTCGTGCCTGCAGGGCCTGTCGCGCTACAACGACGACGTGGGCATCGAGGCGGACTACATCGTCGTCGAGGTCGCGAAGCACATCCTCGGCGCCGACTGGCTGCCGGACTACGTGCGGCGGGCCAACGCGGGCGGAATCGAGCGCGTGCTCGTGTAACGGACCCGACACGACCAACGCGAACGGCGAGCGGTCGGGCGGTCGGGCCGGGCGCGTCGTCGAAGGCACAATCACCCAATCGCATCCGCCTCCTTCGACATGCTGAGATTCTCGCGCGACGAATCCCCGCCGGAAAAGAAGTCCCGCATCGTCGACGGTGCCGGGGCCAAGGTCTGGCTCGCCGCGATGGCGCAGCCCGTCACCCGCGACAACCTCCAGGAAATCACGGAGGTCCTGCTCGCGCTCGGAGCGCTCGGCGTGCAGGACGGGACCGCGAGCCTCGCGCCGGAGCGCAAGTTCGCCATCGCCGAGCGCATCCGCGGCCTGTTGCTGCAGACCCTCAACGAGCGCCGCGGCGATCGCTTCGGCGTCCTGCCCCACGACGACGACTTCGTCGACCAGTTCTGGGCGCTGGCGGATGCCGCGGTCGCGTTGCGCGACGTCTACGCGTGGCTGGTCTCGCAGCTGGCCGACGCGCCGGTCCTGAGCGAACCGACCGTGCTGCCGGGCGGCCCCACGGGCGGCGCGGCGCCGCCCGCGCTGGTCTCGGGCGTCGGTGCGCTGCATCGCGCGCTCGACCTCAACGCGCAGCTGCTGACCTGGGTCCAGCGGGTGCGCTGGCCGGTCCCGACGACGCTGTGGGAGCGGCACTGCGTGCTCGGCCAGCTGGTCCGCGATCTCGACTGCCAGGACGTCGAGGTCGTGGACGTCCTGCGGGCCAGCGTCACCAGGACCTGTCGGGCCGCGTTCGCCATGCCCGTGCTGGTCGCGCTGGCCGATCCGGCAGCGCGCAGCGCCACCGAGCTCGACGTCGTCCGCATGGCCGCGCAGCGCTGGGCGGCGAAGGTCGGTTTCCGGCTCGAACGGCGCGTCGAGGCGCAGTCCGACGGCCGCCCCGCGCCGGCCCGCCCGGTCGCCAATCCCGGGCCGACCGTGCAACTCGGCACCTACCTTCTGCGTCTCGATACGCAGAGCGCGTTGCTGTCGATCGACAAGCGGCTGGAGGCTCTCGGCGATGGCCAGACGCCTCGCGAAGTCGGGATCGGGGACGGGCTGCGGCCGGAAGCGGCGCGCGACCTGCTGCTGTCGCTCAAGCAGCGCTGGGGCGCGGTGCTGCCGGCCGAGATCGATTCACCGGATCGTGCGTGGCGTCCGGCGGCGGCCGGCCTGCAGGTGGTCGCGATGGTGGGGTTGCCCGGTGCCGGCGGCAAGCGGCGCGACGGCGATCCCGGGGGCCCTGCGACCGGCCGGCCGGGGCACAGCACCTATGCGTATCGACGTTCGGCGCACGACGGGATCACGCGACCGCGCGAGGCGATCGAGACCGATCGTCTCGAACAACTGCTGGTCGACGCGGAGACCTGGACGCTCGACGCCGAGTCGTCCGACGCGGTGCGCTGCGTGCGGCGCTATTCGCGGCCGCGGCTCGGGCTGCAACGACTGATCGGCCTCCGGCTCGGCACGCCGGGCAAGGCCGCCCCGTTCCTGATCGGCTGGATCGAGGCGCTGCAGTGCGGCCGGGTGGGCGCCGACCCGGCGTCGCGCCACGGCACC
>CAHJXF010000091.1 GCA_903644065.1 Betaproteobacteria bacterium | reverse complement strand
CGGACGACTTCGATCCGTTCGCCGCGCCGGTGGTGAAGGCGCCGTCCGAGCCAGTCGACGCCCTGCCGCGCGCAAGCGGCGTCTTCGACGATCTCATCCCGTCGGCGCCATCGCGATCGATCGACGACCTGTTCGGACTGAACGCATCGACGTCGCGCGATTCGCTCGCCGACTTCGTCAGCGAAGCGCCGGCCCCGGTGTCGAGCCCCACGGCCTCCCCGCCGATCGGCCCGTCGACCGATCCGATGGCGATGTTCGACGGACCGTCGGCGTCGTCCCGAACGACGCCGCAGCCGAGGACCGAGTCGAACCACGTTCCCGAACTGAACGCCGAGTTCCGACCGCCGCGACCGCTTGCGGCCAGGCCAGCTGCCGAAGCGGTCCCGGCGGCGCCGATGCCTTCCGTCGCGGCCGCACCGGTAACGACGGTCGTCGAGCCACCGGTCGCGGCGCCGTCGCGCGAGGCAACCGCTGCACGACCGCCGGCTGCCGACCCGGACGACCCGCTCGTCGCGTTCTGTCGCGGCGCAGGCATCCAGCTCGACCGGTCGCGGGGTCTCGATCCGGGGACGATGGAGACGGTCGGTGCGATGCTGCGTGCGGCCATCGACGGGACGATGCAGCTGATTGCGGTGCGGTCGGCGACCCGGCAGGAGCTGCATGCCCAGGTCACCATCATCCGGCCGAAGGACAACAACCCGCTGAAATTCTCGCCCGACGCCGAGGCGGCGTTCGAACAGATGCTCGCACCGCCGATCCGCGGCTTCCTCGGCGGTCCCGATGCGATGCTCGACGCGATGAACGACCTCGTCGGACATGCGATCGGCACGATGGCCGGCACCCGTGCCGCGCTCGAGGGCGTGCTCGGCCGCTTCGCACCGAACGAACTGGAGGCACGGCTCGAACGCAAGTCGCTGCTCGACAGCGTGCTGCCGATGAACCGGCGCGCGAAGCTTTGGGATCTCTACGTGCAGCACTACGTCGCGATCCACGACGAGGCGCAGGAGGACTTCCACGCGCTCTTCGGCAAGGCGTTCATGGCGGCCTACGAGGAGCAGCTCGAACGCCTTCGTGACGAGAAGACCCCCTCGTTCGACTGATCGCGACCGTGCTCGAGATCGTGGTGGCCACCCGCAGCGAATTGGGCCTGCGCAAGGAAAACGAGGATGCGGTCCACGTGGCCCGCGACGGCTACCTGATCGTCGCGGCCCTCGCCGACGGGGCCGGCGGCCATCGCGGTGGTGCGGCGGCGTCGCGGGTCGCCGTCCGCGACCTGGATGCAAGCCTGCACGGCGCGCCCTGGTTCGAGCCCGACGTGCTCAACAACGCGATGCTCGATGCCCATCGCACCGTGCAGCGGGCGCAGGGCCTGACCGACGCACTGAGCCGCATGCACACGACGCTGGTGGCGCTGTGGGTCGACGGCGAGAACGGTCGCGCGCTGTGGTCCAACGTCGGCGACTCGCGCCTCTATCTGCTGCGACAGCGCCAGTACCGCTTGCTGACCGTCGACGACAGCATCGTCCAGCAGATGCTCGATGCCGGGCTGTTGACGAAGGAACAGGCCGACGCGCATCCGCAGAAGAACCAGCTGTTCGCGGCGCTCGGCATCGAGGGCGACATCGAGCCGCACACGTCGCAGGACTACTGCCAGCTCCGCGCCGGCGATTCGTTCCTCTTGTGCAGCGACGGCTGGTGGGGCGCGGTCGGACCGGAAGAGATGATCGAAGCGCGTGACGCGGCCGCGGACGCCGATGCGTGGCTGGCCGACATGCAGCAGCGCGTCGATGCGCAGAAGCTGCCGCGCCAGGATAACTTCAGCGCGATCGCCGTGTGGGTCGTCGACGTCGACGAGGTCACGCGACCGATGCCGGTGCAGCGGCCCGCGTGAGCGGTCGCGACCGCGTCAGTGGCTGACGGCCATCGCGAGCAGCTGTCCGAATCGCTCGCCGTCGGGTAACCCATCGATCTCCACGATCCGCGGCGATTCGCCTTCGGCGATGGCCCACCACGCCGTGCATACCGCGCGGCGCTCGGCGGTCCAGCGACCCAGCACGCCGCCGATGGGTGAGACCGCCTCATCGCCATCGGTGCCGCGACCCGGCGAACTGCCGGCGGGCCACGCCGGCAGTTGCACGAGCGCCGCTTCCATCGCCTCGAGCGAGCCGTCGGCGTCGCTGAGCGTCAGCAGGGCCGCATTCGCAACGCCGGCGTACCAGCGCTCGAGATGGTCGAGGGCTGCACCGTCGAGCGGCGGGCTTTCGCGCGACTGCGCGATGACGAGCGGGAAGTAGCGCCCGACGTTGTCGCAGCTCGCCATCAGCACGCCGAACCACCAGCGTTCGTCGATCGCATCCGGGGCCCAGACGAAACGCAGGACGGGCGCCGTGAGGTAAGTGTCGAGCCAGCTCGCGCCGAGCTCTGCACGACTGTCGACGAGGGCCGCCGACAGCCAGCGATCGCACGATGCCACCCAGCTCGGCGACAGCCGGCGATGCGCGAAGTCGCCGAGCGACGAGACCTTGCCGTACCAGCCCGGCAGGACGTCGATGGCGGTCGTCCGATGGCGGGAGGCCGCGCTCACAGGCCCATCGGACACCGGAAGTCGCGCAGCTCGGGCATGTTGAGCGGATTGCGGACGCTCGTCGCGCCCACTTCGAAGCGGGCCCAGTGCTGCGCGATGTTGAACGTGGCGACGAACTTCTCGGGCGCGTTGGTCGGCTCCATCCTGACACGATCGATCAGGTGCAGCAGCGCCCACGGGCCTTCGAACAACAGGTCGGGCGTGCCGGGCGGCGGTGCCGGCGTGACGAGGAGTCGCACCTGGCCCGACCCGCGCGGGCCGGGCCAGGTGATCGTCGATGCGATCAGCGGACCGTGGTCGTAGCGCACCGGCTGGCCGTCGACGTCGAGGCTGAAGAGCGACAGGTAGGGGTCCATCTCGAGCGGCTTGAACGTCACGCGGATCGTCGGCGTCGCGGTGCCCGGGAAGAACGCGTCGCGGATCGCCTGGGCCCGCTGCAGTTGCGCGAGCCCGCCGCTCTCGCTCGCGAGCGTCACGCCGTCCACCGGCCGGAAGTGCCACGTCCGCGTCGACGTGTCGACGTAGGGCCCGAGCTTCGTCATCAGCTGGTCGATCTTTCCGCCTGGCGCGAAGACCTGCGCGAAGTCTTGCGGCTGGACTTCGCGGACGGCATTGCGATCGAACGGATAGCGCCCGGTGAACGCCTTCTGGCAAAAGTCGCCCACGTCCGCCCGGACCTCGTTCGACAGGTTGACGCGCACGCCGGCGAGCGTCTGTCGCGTCCCCTGCTGCGTCAGCGTGGTCAGCAACGACTTGACCGGCTCGGGCAGTTGCGAGGCCTCGACCTGCATGGCCGGCGTCGACGCCGATGGCGGCGGGGCGAGGCCGCTCTGGACCGCGCGGTCGGCCGCGACCAGCGAGCCCTGCACTTCGGCGATCTGCGCGATCACACGGTCGATCGGCGCCTTGCCGTCCGGGTTCGGCGAGACGAGCTGCCGGATGCCGGTGAACTGATCGTCGACGAGCGCCTTCTCCGCATCGGACGCCAGCACGAGCTTCGGCGCACCGAGCCGGCCGGCGAGCGCCTTGCCCTGCTCGACGACCGACTTCCGCACGCCGCTGACGAGACCGTCGACGCCGCCCGGCTGTTCCGGGGCGGCCAGCGTGGTTTCGCGCGAGATCTTCTTCAACAGGGGACGAAGCGGCGTGTCGGATGCCGACAGCAGCTGCGCGATCTGGATCGCATCGGTGGAACCGGCGAGCGGCTTGATGCGGATGGCGTCGATGAACGCCTTCCAGGCAGCGGTGTATTCGCGCAGATACAACGTCCGGACCTGGTTCTCGAGCACGTTGCCGTCGACCAGCGCGACGTTGCGGTCCGGCCCTTCCGCGGCGCCGAGCACCCACGACTGTTCGGCGTCGAGTTGTCGCGCGACGTCGGCGACCTGCGTCTGGAAGCCCTTGTGATAGCCGTCGTACGAGTACAGGCCCGGCACGCTGCGGTTGAGCGAGTCGCCGCTGAAGAGAAGACGCGCGCTGTTGCCCGCCGCGCTCTGGATCGTGAAGTCGGGATAGTCCTTGCCGAGTCCCTGTGCCCGCATGCGATTGAGCACGCGGTCGGGCAGCGGCTTCTGCGTCATGCGCTGACGCAATCCGTCGACGAGCGTCTTGTCCTGGGAGCGCAGCGTCGGACTCGCGCCCTCGGCCAGCAGCTGGCCCAGGTGATCGTCGAGCGAGGCGCGCTGTTGCTGGTCGATGACCCGGTTGAAGCGGGTGTCCCAGTCGCCGTCGAAATACTGCTTCAACGCGTCGGCATCGAAGTGCGACGCGTCGTGCAGCATCAGGTAGGTCTTCAGCGATTCGTACTGGCGTTCGGGCGCGTCGTACTCGCGGTTGAGCCGATCCTCAACGGAGAGCTCGAGGCTCGGCAGCATCAATGCGAACAGCATCCGGTCGTACGCGTTGTGCACGGCGGCCACCAGTTTCTTGCGCTGCGAAAGGCCGAAGCCGAGCTTCCACGAATCCTCGCCGACGTCGCCCAGGCTGCGCATCGCGTCGAGCGTCGGCGCGACGGTCCGCACGTCGGCAGAGACGTTCGCGGACGCCGAGAGCGCCTTCACCCGCACCTGCTCGGCGCCGCGTGCGACCTCGTCGATGTAGTGGCGGTTGCCGAGGTAGCTGACCGTCCACGCGACGAGCATCGCGACGGCGAAGGTCGCGAGCGCCGCGTAGGCGCCGATGGTGATCGCCAGCCGCTTGCGTTCCCAGCGCAGGTTCGTGCCGCCAAGGCCGCGCTCGGCGAACACCACGTCGCCGAGGAGACGCGTCAGGAAGTAGCTCCGGCCCGCCGTCTGGTTGGGCGCGATGATCGCGCGCTCGAGGCCGAACGCCCGCGCGACCGAGCCCATGACCCGGTCGATCGGCGTGCCTTCCTGCGTGCCGCTGATGAAATACACGCCGCGCAGCAACGTCTCGCGCTCGTACGCCGACGGCGAGAAGACCGTCTCGAGAAAGTCCTTCAGCGACGCGCGCATGCCGGCGAACTGGTTCGGGAAGCCGTAGATGCGAACGCGGCGCTGCGGGTCGCGCTCGACCTGCAACTGGTCGACGAGCCCGTCGTCGAGGCGCTTCAGCAGGTCGTCGAACTCGGCGTCGAACGCCTCCAGGTTGTCGGCGGTCGCAGCGTCGAACGGAAAGGTGCTGCCCCATGCCGCGGCACGCTGGTCCTTGTCGAGCGTCGCGAAGTAGTCCATGAAGCCCGCGATCAGGTCGCACTTGGTCACGAGCAGGTAGATCGGGATGCGGATGCTGAGCGCTTCGTTGAGCTCGTGGATGCGCATCCGCACGGTGGTCGCGTAGACCTCGCGTTCGTCCGCCGTGCGCGACAGCAGGTCCGTGATGGAGACGGTGACCAGCACGCCGTTGACCGGCTGTCGCGGACGCGAGCGCTTCAGCATCTGCAGGAAGCCGCCCCAGGTCGCCCGATCGTTGTCCGCGTCGCTGTCCTGTGTGGTGAAGCGACCCGCGGTGTCGATCAGCACGGCCTGATCGGTGAACCACCAGTCGCAGTTGCGCGTGCCCCCGACGCCGCGCACGGCGTGGCCGCCGAGCGTCGCGTTCAACGGGAACTTGAGGCCGCAGTTCTCGAGTGCGGTGGTCTTGCCGGAGCCCGGCGCGCCAATGATCAGGTACCACGGCAATTCGTAGACGTAGCGGCCGTTGAACCGGGACGCCCAGCCCTTCAGGAGGCCGGCGTCGCCGAAGCGCGCGCGTCGCAGCGTGACGAACGCCTGCTCGAAGCGTTCGCGGACCGCTGCGAGGTCGGGCGACTCGCGCTCCTTCGCGACTTCCGCTGGCGGCTGCGCCATCAGCTCTCCGACGACCGCCGCGTTGGTCCGGCGCGCACGCCACGCCTGCCACGCGAGCGCCGCCGCGATCAGCAGGGCGATCACGCCGATCGTGATCCAGCGCGACTTCTCGGTGAAAAGCGGCCGCCCTTCGCCGATCGACACGAGCGGTCCCACGATCCAGATCGTCAGCGCGACGCAGACGAAGATGATCGCGAGGAGGACCCAGCGATTGAAGACGAAGCTGAGGGCGCGCCGGATCATCGCGGGGTCGCAAGCGCGCTCGGTGGCGACACGCGCGTCGCGGACGCTTCACGGCCCGGCTTCACGAAGAGCGTGACTTCGACGCGACGGTTCTTCGCGCGCGCGGCGGGCGTGTCGGCGCGGTCGAGCGGTTCGAACTCGGCGCGGCCCTCGGCCTTGATGCGTTCGAGGCCGACGCCGTGCGCGGCCAGCACGTCGCGCACGGCGAACGCGCGCTCCTCGGACAGGCGGAAGTTGGACGGGAAGCGCGCGGACCGGGCGATCGGCTGGTTGTCCGTATGTCCGGTCACGAGGACGTCGCCCGGCAACTGCGCGATCGCGTCGCCGATGCGGCCCATCAACGCTTCGCGGTCGGGCAACAGCGACGCGCTGCCGACCGCGAAGACGCCGTCGCCACGGATCGTGACGACGCTGCGGTCCACATCGTCGCGCACGGCGACGGTCCCGGCCTGGATGTCGGGTCGCAGGAACTGCGCGAGCCGCGGCGTCGGCGCCGCGATGGGCGGCGCGATCGTGGGCGGCGTGACCTGCAGCGCCTGGATCTGGCCGTAGACCGGATCCGAGTACGACTCGAGCGCGAAGGACAGCACGAGATAGATCGCGGTCAGCACCACCGCCGCGATCGCGGCGGTAGCTGCGAGCGGAAGCCAGCCGCTCGTCTTCCGCTCCGTGCTGGCCTGCCCGAGCCAGTGCTGCGCGAGCGCCGGCGGGTAGTCGCCGCGTTCCTTGCGGATGATCTGTGCGAGCTTGTTGCGGATCGCTTCGAGCTGCGCCTGTCCGTTCGCGATGATGCGGTAGCGGCCCTCGAAGCCGAGCGACACGGCGCAGTAGATCAGCTCGAGCAGGTCGAGGTTGATCGACGGGTTCTCGGCCAGTCGCGCCATCAGCTGGAACACCTTCTCGCCGCCTTCGGTCTCGTTGTGGAACATCGCGAGCAGACTGTGTTGCGCCCACACGCCGGAGCCGCCCCACGGCGTGTCCGAGGCCGCCTCGTCGATCATCGTGCAAAGCACGTACCGTGCGGCCATGACGCGGTCGGGCGCGATGCCTGCCGCGGCTGCGGCCGCGGCGAAGTCGCGGACGTTCTGCGCGAGCGACTGCCGTAGTTCGGACACGTCGGCGACCTGGCGGGACGAGCGCAGCGGCGGCACCAGGACCAGCAGTCGATTGGCCAGCGCGACCAGCGGATTGAGACCGTGCTTGAAGATCGCCGCGTCGATCGGCGGTGCGCTGCGCGACGGGTTCGTGCCCGGGTCGCCGGTCGGACGCGCGGCCCGACCACCGGGACGCGGCTTGATGTACGTGCGCTGCTGTTCGTCGATGTCGGCGAACGGGTCGGTGGGCGAGAACGGGTCCATCGCGTGTTCGTCCCCGATCAGTTGCGGATCGCCCAGAGCTCCAGCTCGAGCCCAGGGAAGTCGCCCGACACGTGCAGCGCGAGGCTGCCGCTGTTGACCAGCTGCTTCCAGAGTTCGCCACCGCGGTCGAGCTCGAAGTAATGGAAGCCAGCGTGGAACGGCAGCTGGCGCGGCGCCGTCGGCAGCGAACGCATGACGATGCCGGGCAGTTGCAGGTTGACGAGGTCCCGCAACCGGTCCGGGGGACCGAGCTTCGATTGCGCCGGGAAGCGGACGCGCAGGTACTCGGTCGGCATCTGCGCGTTCACCGCGAGCACGAAGCTCGCCGACCGTGCCATTTCCTCGTCCGCGAGGATCGCGACGCGGACCCCATGGCTCTTCTCGATCAGATCGAGCTGCTGCGCGGTCCAGTCGAGTACGGTCGACAACATCCGCCGCAGGTCCGCGATGATCGGGCGGAATGATCCGTCGAGATCCTCGTGACGGTACAGGGGGTAGTCGGTCGGCGTACGCGATTCGTTCGTGAAGGTGGCGAGATCACCGGACAGGCGCAGGCAATCGGCGTGGAAGCTCTTCGGATGCTCGACCGGCGCCAGTGCGTGTTGCCGAAAGACCGGCCTCGCGCGGTTGAGGGCCTGCAGCATCAGGAAGTCCGCGAGTTCCGAGACTCCGTGGCTGAGCTGTCCGATCCGTGCGGCCAGCGCGCGCGCACGCTGATGGATGAGGCCGTCGAGCAGCAACGCGTGCGACGACAACTGGCGGCTCGCGTCGATGCGGATCTGCGGTGGCACGTAGTCGCGATCGAGCACGACCTGCCGATCGGTGCGGCATTCGAGGACGCGCACGACGCCGAGAAGCGCATATGCGTCCGAGACGTCGCGCTGCCGAAGCAGCCGCAACTCGAGACAGGCGGTCTGGACCGGCTCCGGATCGTCGGACGCGTTGGTGAGGTCGCGCAGCTCCTCGGTCGCGACGCGCCAGCGAAACAGGGCCTGCGAGTCGTCGCCGTCGGCGCGTGCCTGGGTCACGCCTTCGCGATGTCTCGGCACGGCGAGATAGACGATCTCGCCCTTGATGTCGGCCGGCACCTCGAACGTGACCGGTGCGTGATCGTTCTCCGGCATCGCGAACGGCGAGCCGTCCGGCAGGATGCCGCTCGCGCGAACGAGGCCGATGCGACCGACGGCGAGTTGCGCCTCGTCGATGACCACCTCGAAGTGGCCCCACGCGTACGGGCCGGTCGCGCGCACGCGCATGTCGACGAGGTGCTCGACATAGCGGGCTTCCTGCTGGAATTGATGCGGCAGCAGGAACATGCCCTGCGACCAGGCGACCTTTCCGTGCGCACTCATGGACGAGTCATCGCCGCGTCGATCGTCAGCGAGTGACGACGACGTCGACGGACAGGGCACTCGCGTGGACGACGACCGTGGCCTTCTTGCCGCCCTCGATCGGCGCGATGCTGCGCCAGGTGGCGTGCTCGATGTCACGATAAGCGGCCATGACCGCGATATAGCGGGTGTCGGTCGAAAGCAGCTTGGAGCAGCTCCTGTGCTCGCCCGGCACGACCGTGTACTCGTCCTTTCCCGTCAGCTCGGTCGCGAGTTCGGTCTGGTCGTGTTGATACAGTGCGATGAAGTCGGCATCGCCGAACGCCGCAGCCGACTTCAGCGCGTAGACGCGCATCAGGAGCGGTGAGGGGCGCTTCGAGATCGTCGGGTTGACGTCGGCCGAAGTCTCGATCGTGCAGGTCATCGGTGCCGGTGGTACCGGCCCGCTCGCGCAACCGCCGATGAACAGCGCACCGAAGGTGCTCAGCAGGCCGACACGACGCCATCCCGAATTACGGCTACTCGAAATCATCATTGACGCGGTTCGTGAATAACGCGCCGATCATATAGAGGCCGCGGGTACGCAGCAGTTGACTTAGGTAATCGCCGGCCAAGAGATGCGCGGTCGAGATGCGAAGTTGGGTCGGCCTGTCCGACGGTTCGCCAAATGGGCTACCTGTGACGTGTTGACTAAGTGTCGGTCCAGTCAAATGTGTAGCTTGGATGGCCGTCCTGCTTCGGCAAGCGTGCATGTCGGAACGACGGCTCGACGTGCAGCAACTCGATGGTTGGCATTCGTGCATGGTCGGCGCGGCCATACGTGCGGCTTTACTCGGGGCGTTTGTCGGGTTCCGCCACCTGCCGCCTGTCTAGGCGAGGGAGTCAATCCGAAACGGCGACCCCGGATCGCCGGAGACCGGTGCATCTGACCGGACCGCCGGCTGCCCCGTGACGGGTAGGTATCGAATGCTTCAATCGCCGCAAAGCGGTCTGAGGAGACGACCAGCAAGCGCCGCTTGCCCTTTGGCGAAGAGTTGCGCGAACCTCACCTCGACCGACCCCCATGAAAGGAATACTCGTGCCGACACTCGTCGACAGAGCGACTGCACTCGGGTTTGCCGATATTGTGTTGGCGATCTTGCAGGTCCGGCCGGAGGTATCTATCGCAGTAGTGTCGGTCGAATGGAATCGCTTCCTGCGAAGGCGACAGTCCAATCGTCGAATCAGTTGGTTAGCGAGCCTGAGTGGCGTAAAGCATGTAAAGAGGCTGCAACGTGACGTATTGATGGAGTCAATTCGGCACTCGAAGCGCATTCATCGTTTCAATGTTGAGTGTGCCGGTAACTGCCAGACTGTTTTCGCGCTGAAATTTTTCAATGGCGGCACGCGTTTTCTTACCGATGACGCCGTCCGGTGCGCCCGCCTCATACCCTTTCGCATTGAGCATGCGCTGCGCGTTTTTTCTGTTCTGGAGTTCCGACTGCTTCGTTACTGGAAGCGCAGGCTCTTTCTCCTTCTGCGGTGTGGCCTCGACTGCCGGCGCATGTTCTGACGCGACCTGTTCGGTTTGTCCCTGCGGCGCCTGCGGCGTCACTTCGGTGCATCCAACGGTCATGATGACCGAGAGGCCCGCAACCAGAAAATGCCATTTATTCATTATGTCCTGTTGAGCCCAGCCCAAAGTGTCCCTCGTTCGAATCATCCAGCCCATGATCCACGGCATATTAGCAAATCGTCATGACGGCGGAGTCCATCTGCCGGTGAGCAGCCGCTTGCGAATTTAAGCGCGATGCTTCGTGCAGTCAACGAAGGATGCTAGGCGCCACGTCCTTGGACCAACGCACCCTCGATCGCGAGATTCGAAGCGACTCGACTCACTCCTGATCCAATGCTCCATCACCGTTGACGGACAGGACGGTCCGAGCGCAGACAACCCCGGGTACGACTTGGTCGTCCAGGCGATGGGTGGCCTGATCAGCATCACCGGCGAACAGGACGACCGGCCGGCGGCGGACTCGCAGAAGGTCGGCATCGCCATCGCGGACGTCGGGTCGGGGCCAGTACATCGACATGCATTGCTGGACTGTATCGTCGCACTCGGGGGAAATCAGGTGACCGGGTTTCTTCGCCAATGGTCGGGTTCCGCATCGCTATGGCAATGCCCACGCCAGCCTGGTGCCTTATCAGGCCTTCACGGTCAGCGACGGCGAGGTCGTCGTGGCGGTCGGCACCGACCGACAGTGGCTCGTGTTCTGCGACGCGATCGAGTGGCCCGACTTGGTCGCCGACCCGCGCTGGCTGGCAGTCAGGGGACGCATTGTCGGGCGGGCGGAACTTGTGCCCGAGAACACTCGCTCGATGGCGGCCCGTTCGATGCGGGACTGGATCGCTCTCTCTTCGAGCCGCTCG
>CAHJXF010000090.1 GCA_903644065.1 Betaproteobacteria bacterium | reverse complement strand
CGATGCGGCTGCCCCCCGCGGGACGGGACACGGCGACGCGGACCTGGCCGCTGCGGTCGCTGACGAACGTCTCCACATCGCCGGGCGATTGGTAGGTGAGCAGCTGTTTCTTCCCGGTCCGCGCGTTGTAGCGATAGGCGTCGAAGCCGCCGTAGACGAAGCCGCCGTCGGACAGCCGAGACGGACTGCGGTCGCGCGTCTCGATGACGAGATCTTCGCCGGCCGGATCGAGCGCCTCAAGCACGGTGGCCTGGCCGAAGCGCGACACCGCCTGCAGGTCGCGCAACTCGACCTGGTCGACGACGTCGATCAGCGAGTGGTTGTGCAGATGCGTGACGCCGCCCGCTTCGTCGAGATCGGCGACGCTCACCTCGACGACGCGGTCGCCGAGCCACCGGAAGGACGCGACGTCGTCGTTTGTTCGCGCGGTCAGCGCCACGACCTTGTGGTGCTCGAGATCGATCAGCGCCAGGTTGCTGCGGCCGTTGACCGGCACGAGTGCCGCGAGCCGGCGCCCGTCGGGCGACAGCCGGACGCCCTGGTATTGCGCATGCCGGAGAAATTCTTCGGGATCGGGCAGCCCGGGCCGCGACGGCGGAGCGACGCCGCCATCGATCGATTGCGCGTGCGACGAGCCGACCGGTGCGGCGATCGAGACGGCGATCGACGCGGCGATCGAGGCCAGGGTCCGGGCGGCCGCCCGTCGAGTGGTCGTGCGTCGATCGAACATGCATTGCCCCCTGTCAGGTTGAACTCCGCACTGCGGGACCGCCCATCGCGATCGTGGACCGGTCAGCGATCCGTGCGCGTGGAGGCCGCGGACGGCGGCGCATCGTGCGCCGTCTGCGGTGTCCGGGGCGCGAGATGCTTGGCGAGGAACGCATCCACCCGGCGATAGAAGTCGAAGCGGTTCTCTTCCTTGCTGAACCCGTGGCCCTCGTCGTCGTAGACGACGAACTCGTACGCCTTGCCGTTCCTGTCGAGGGCATCGCGCATCTGGCGACCATGGGTGAGCGGCACCCGCGGATCGGCGGCACCGTAGGCGAGCAACAGCGGCGCCTGCAGACGGTCGGCGTGATGGAGCGGCGACACCTCGCGAAGCCGGGCGCGATCGCGGTCCGGGTCGCCGATCGAACGCTTGTAGAAGTTCGTCGAGTCGCCATGCAGGTCCGCTCGATTCGTGTCGGACCAGGAGACGTCGAACAGCAATTCGAGATCGGAGACGGCCACGTACGCGACACCGCAGCGGAACAGGGCCGGTTCCTTCTCCAGTCCCCAGAGCGTCGCGTAGCCGCCATAGCTGCCGCCGAACAGGCACACCCGGTCGGGGTCCACCTGCCCGGTGCGGATCAGCCACTGCACGCCGTCCGTGATGTCGTCCTGCATCGCCAGTCCCCACTGCTTCCAGCCGGCCTGCTCGAAGGATCGACCGTAGCCGATGGTGCCGCGGAAATCCGGCTGCAGCACCGCATAGCCGCGGGACGCCAGGAACTGGGCCGTCGGGTCGTAACCGAAGCCGGCGGCCGGCACGAACGGACCGCCATGGATGTCGACGATCAGCGGCGGCTGGTCGCCGTTCGGATGGCGCGGCAGGGTCAGGTGGGCCGGAATCGACAGCCCGTCGCGCGCCGCATAGCGCACGAAGCGGCGCGGCGACAACGCCGATTCGTCGAGCGACGGGTAGGCGGCGACGACTTCTTCGAGCTTGTGGGTCGTCCTGTCGAGCAGGTGGAACACCGGAGGCTGCGCATCCGACTCGGCTCGAATGACGATGCGCGACGAGTCGAAGCGCGCCCACGACAGGAAGTTTCGCGTGTTGGGCAGCGCGGCGTCGACGGCGTCCTGCAGCCGCTTCCAGTCCGCGTCGATCCACGTGACGCCGCCTCGCGAGTCGTCTCGCACCCCGATCGGAATCTTCCTCGTCTCATCGAAGATCAGGCTTCCCGCGTCGGTCGACGGATTGGCGTAGAGGCGCTCACCGAGTTCGTCGGTCTCCGGATCGAAGGCGTAGACCCCCAGACGATCGCCGTTGCCGCGATCGGTCGCGTGGACATAGAGCGTCCGGCCGTCGAAGCCGAAGGCGATCGGCATCAGGCCGATCGCTTCGACCGGGTCGTCGCGGAGCGTCTTCCATCGGTCCGCGTTGCTGCGTCGATACGAGATCACCTGACGCGTACCGCCGCGGGGCGACGACACGGCCACCCGGACCTGTCCGGCTCGATCCGCCACGAACCGGATCACGTCGCCGGGATTTTCGAAGGTGAGAAGCTCCATCCGATTCGTGCTCGGCCGATAGCGATACGCATCGAGACTCTCGGCATTGCGCTCGTGCGACTGCACGATCAGGTCGTCGCCGTCGCGGTCGAGCGTGGCCACGATGTCGGCCGCGCCACGATGCCCCGTGGAACGCAGGTCGCGAACGAGCGTGCCCGCGGTATCGATGACCGCGGTCCGACGCAACCGGGCGCCACCGGCGTCGGAGAGGTTCGCCGTGTCGACCTGCAACGTGCGATCGCCGAGCCATCGATAGCTGAAGACGTCCTCCGTCGTGAACGACGACAGCAGCCGGGCGGTGCCCTTGTCGAGATCGATCAGCGCGACGTTCTGGCGTCCGAGGGCCGGAACCACCGCCGCGAGCAACTTGCCGTCCGGCGACAACGCGAGCTGCGCGTATCTGGGACGGGCGAAGAAGGCGGACACCGGCGGCAGGCCGGGACGATCGACTGCGGCGGTCGAGCCGGTCTGGGCAACGACGGCGGGCGCCGCCAGCGCTGCGAGGCACGCCACCAGGATCGCTTCGACTCGCACTGCGCTCCCTCGCGCCGATTCGAACGATCGCTCAGGCCGCGAGCGTCGCGCTCGGGCCGGGGACGGCCAGGTCGGCCGACGTCGTGAAGGCGTCGGCGAAGAATTCTTCGTTCGGCAGGCCGCGCTGGTTCGTGAAATCGCGCCGCGCCGCATCGACCATCGCCGGAGCGCCGCACGCGTAGACCTGGTGCGCCGACAGATCGGCGAAGTCCTCCATGACCGCGCGGTGCACGAACCCCGTCCGTCCGGTCCAGCCGTCGTCCCCAGCGGCGTCCGACACCACCGGCACGAAAGCGAACGACGGCATGGCGGCGATCCAGCCTTCCGCCACGTCGCGCAGGTACAGGTCGTGCGGCCGGCGGCCGCCCCAGTACAGCGTGATCGGCCGCCTCGACTGCTTGAGGATCGCGTATTCGACGATCGACTTGATCGGCGCGAAGCCGGTGCCGCTCGCCACCAGCACGATCGGCCTGGCGCTGTCGTCGCGCAGGAAGAACGACCCGAGCGGCCCCTCGAAGCGCAGGATGTCGCGCTCCTTTAACTGCGTGGCGCCGGCGCCGAACACGTGGTCGCTGAACACGCCGCCGGGGGTATGACGCACGTGCAACTCGATCTGGTCGGACACGCCGGGCGCACCGGCCATCGAGTAGCTGCGTCGACGTCCGTCCTTGAGGATGATCTCGACGTACTGGCCCGGCAGATACTGCAGCCGCTCGGCGGCGGGCAACTGCAGTCTGATCACGGCCACGTCGGGCGCCGGCCGGGTCAGCGACGCGACGCGCGCAGGCAGCTTCTTGATCGGGATCTCGCCGATGCCGCGCACCTCGCGCACCTCGATCGTCAGGTCGGCCTCGGGACGGGCACTGCAGAACAACGCGAAGCCGCGTGCCGCCTCGTCGGCCGACAGCGCGTTTGCCTGGTGCGGGTCGTGCGCGACGCGGCCCTCGACGAGGCGACCCTTGCACGAACCGCAAGCTCCGTTCTTGCAACCGTAGGGCAGGCCGATGCCGGCCCGCAGCCCGGCGGCGAGGACGGTCTCGTCGTCCTGCACTTCGAAGCGGTGCCCGCTGGGTTGGACCGTGACCGAGAATGTCATACTGATTTCGATGTTCGAGGCGATGGACCATGCGGACCCCGAGGTCCGGCGAGCGGCCGGCGGATGGCCGGCGCCTTCGCTGCCGGTCGACGCTCGGGCCGGCCGGTTCGCGGGACCTCGCATTCTAGTGGTTGGCTGCGGCGACGTGGGCGTCCGGCTGGTCGCCCATCTGGCGGATCGCTTCCGGATCCATGCTGTGACGCATTCGCCCGAACGGCTCGTCGGCCTGCGTCGGCTCGGGGCCGTGCCGCTGCTCGCCGACCTCGACTGCCCGGCGACGCTGCATCGACTGTCGGGACTCGCGCCCGACGTCGTGCATCTGGCACCGCCGGCGGGTCGCGGACACGACGACCGACGGACCGGCGCGTTGCTGGCGGCGCTCCACGGCGTGCGACGACTCGTCTATGTCAGCACCACCGGCGTGTATGGCGACTGCCAGGGGGCGTGGATCGACGAGACCCGCCCCGTCGCGCCGTCGACCGACCGCGCTCGCCGGCGCGTCGCGGCGGAGCGCCGTCTTCGCGCCTGGGCGCGCGAGCGACGCGTCGCGCTGACCATCCTCCGGGTGCCCGGCATCTATGCGCACGATCGCCTGCCGCTGTCGCGCCTGGTCGACGGCACGCCGGTGCTGCGCGACGAGGACGACGTGTATACCAACCACATCCACGCCGAGGATCTGGCGCGCGCGATCGTGCTGGCGCTGCACCGGGGACGGCCGCAGCGCGTCTATCACACGGTCGACGACAGCGCGATCCGGATGGGCGCGTGGTTCGACGCGATCGCGGACGCGCGCGGCCTGCCGCGACCCGCGCGCGTCGCAGCTGCAGACATCGGCCTCCACGTCGGCCCCGAGCGCCTGAGCTTCATGCGCGAGTCGCGCCGCCTGATCAACCGCCGCCTGCGAGACGAACTCGGCCTTCGCCTCGCCTATCCGACGGTTCACGAAGGGCTCGGGCCGCCGGCCCCCGAGCCGCGACCCTAGTCGCTGCCGGCCGTCGTCCGCAAGAGGTCGGTCATCTGCTCCAGGACCGGTCCGGCGTCGACACCCTTACCGCGCTGGTCGGCGACCCAGGCCGCCTGGACCTCGCGATACCGCGTGGCACCGCGCCAGGCTGCCACTTCTTCTCGGCTGAGCAGCCGGACCTTTGCGCCGGCATTTCGCAGATCGCCGACCATCGCGTCGAAGTTATCGTCCATCACCGGCCCGAGCTGCGCGTAGGCCGACTCCGCGGCGCGTCGAATCGCTTGCTGGTCCCGTGCTTCCAAGCCGTCCCATGTGTCTCGATTCATCGCCACGACGTAGAGGTGGCCGAGCCAGAGGTTTCTGGCCATCAGGATGTTGGGTGCGAGTTCGTGAATCTTCAGCATGTAGGCGCTGTCGGCGTTGACCATCAAGCCGTCCAGCGTCTGGTCTCGCATGGCGTTGAAGACCGCGTCTCCCCACGGGATGGACCGTGGCGTCGCACCCGCGTTGCGGAGGAAGTCCTGATGCCAGAAGCTGGCGGACCGCCAGGTATGCCTCTCGATCCCGGTCAAGGCGTCCAGTGGCGGGCGACTGAGAAACGCGACCGGATATCCGGTGGCGAGGAAGACCGGGACGACATGGTTTCGCTGCAGCTCCGCCGTCAGGGCCGGAATCCCGGCGTAGCTGCGGCGAAAGAAGTCGACCTGCCGGGCCCCGCTCGGTCCGGTCGGGAAACTCTTGAAGAGTTGATGGAGCGGCAACGTGCCGGCTGAATACTCCGGGACCACCACGGCCATGTCCGTCAGCTTGCCCTCGCCCGCCACGCGCAGTGCGTCGTAGCCGGTGGCCACCGAGCCGTCCCAGTGGTCTTCGATCTTCAGCCGACCGCTCGACTCCTTCTCGATGGCGGCGAACAGCACGTCCTTGATGAACTTGGGCCGCATGCCGTCCAGCGGCTCGTGGTCCGAGTAGCGCAGGATGGTCTGGGCCAGGGCGGCGACCGGAAAGAACGACAACGCGAGCAACAGCGCAGCCAGCCGTTTCATCGCGCTCGAGGATCGAATCGGACGTTCATGCGGTGCCGTGCCCCTGTTGCCACCGTACGTCGAACAGGGCATAACGCAGGGCGAAACAGGTTCCATCGAGCCTCGACCCGGTATGAAGATGGAAAGCCGACGTCTGCGAGTCGGACGACTCGGACGACTCGAACGATCGGTCAAGCACGAACTGCACTCTGAAGGCGGGAGTGCGGAACGTGACCTGCAAAGCGTGACCTGCAAAGCGGGACGCCGACGCTCACCTGTCGCGTGCCGGACGACCGATACAGCGCGACTCGCGTCCGGCGACTCGACAAAAAAGGCCCGCATCACGCGGGCCCGTTCATCGATCGTGTCAGGCGTCGAGTTCCTCGACCTCGGCCGGCGGCTGCGAAGCACCACCGTCGTCGGGAAACACGAGGCGGATCTTGTTTTCCGCATCAAGCTCCACGGTGACCTTGCCGCCACCCACCAGTCGACCGAACAGCAACTCGTCGGCCAGCGCACGCCGGATCATGTCCTGGATCAGGCGAGCCATCGGCCGCGCGCCCATCGTCGGATCGAAACCCTTCTTGGCCAGGTAGGTCCGCAAGCCTTCGTCGAACACGATGTCGACCTTCTTCTCGTGGAGTTGCTCCTCGAGCTGCATGAGGAACTTGTCGACCACCCGCAGGATGATTTCCTCGTCGAGCGCCTTGAAGCTGATGATCGCGTCGAGCCGGTTGCGGAACTCGGGCGTGAACATGCGCTTGATGTCGCCCATCTCGTCGCCGGCTTCCTTGCTGTCCTTGAAGCCGATGGAGTGCTTCTGCAACGACTCCGCACCCGCGTTGGTCGTCATGATGATGATGACGTTGCGGAAGTCGGCTTTCCGCCCGTTATTGTCCGTCAACGTGCCATGGTCCATGACCTGCAGCAGGATGTTGAACACGTCAGGGTGCGCCTTCTCGATCTCGTCGAGGAGGAGAACCGAGTGCGGCTTCTTGGCGATCGCCTCGGTCAGCAGGCCGCCCTGGTCGAAGCCGACGTAGCCCGGCGGCGCGCCGATCAGGCGCGACACGGCATGACGCTCCATGTACTCGGACATGTCGAAGCGGATCAACTCGATGCCGAGAATGAAGGCGAGTTGCTTCGCGACCTCGGTCTTGCCAACGCCGGTCGGGCCCGAGAAAAGGAACGCCCCGATCGGCTTCTCGGGCTTGCCGAGGCCGGAGCGCGCCATCTTGATCGACGCGGCCAGCGCCTCGATGGCCGGCTCCTGGCCAAACACCACGTTCTTCAGGTCGCGTTCGATGGTCGCCAGCTTGCTGCGATCGTCGGACGACACGTTTTGCGGCGGGATGCGGGCGATCTTGGCGATGATCTCCTCGATCTCGACCTTGCCGATGGTCTTCTTGCGCTTGGCCGGCGGCAGGATGCGTTGCGCCGCGCCCGCCTCGTCGATCACGTCGATGGCCTTGTCGGGCAGATGACGATCGTTGATGAAGCGCGCGGCGAGCTCGGCCGCCGTGGTCAACGCGTTGGCGGAATACTTGACGCCGTGGTGCTCCTCGAAGCGCGACTTGAGGCCGCGCAGGATCTGCACCGTCTGCTCCACCGTCGGTTCGTTGACGTCGATCTTCTGGAAGCGCCGCGACAACGCGTGGTCCTTTTCGAAGATACCGCGGTACTCGTTGTAGGTCGTGGCGCCGATGCACTTCAACTGACCCGACGACAGCGCCGGCTTCAGCAGGTTGGACGCGTCGAGCGTGCCGCCCGACGCCGATCCGGCGCCGATCAGCGTATGAATCTCGTCGATGAACAGGATCGCGTCGCTGTTCTCCTTCAGCTGCTTGAGCACCGCCTTGAGCCGCTGCTCGAAGTCGCCGCGATACTTGGTGCCCGCCAGCAGCGAACCCATGTCGAGCGAATAGACCTCGGCCTTCTCGAGGATTTCAGGCACGTCCTTCTGCGTGATGCGCCATGCCAGTCCTTCGGCGATCGCCGTCTTGCCGACGCCGGCCTCGCCGACCAGCAACGGGTTGTTTTTGCGGCGACGGCACAGGACCTGGATGACGCGCTCGACCTCGGCCTCACGGCCGATCAGCGGATCGATCTTGCCCTGGACCGCGAGCGCGTTGAGGTTCTGCGTGAACTGGTCGAGCGCGGTCTGGCGTTGTTCCTTCTCGCCGTCCGCCTCGTTGGTCTCGTTCTCGGAGCCCGCACCCTGCTGCGCCGCGTTCTTGGTGATGCCGTGCGAGATGAAATTCACCACATCGAGGCGCGTAATGCCCTGCTGGTGCAGGTAGTACACCGCGTGCGAGTCCTTCTCGCCGAAGATCGCCACCATGACGTTCGCGCCGGTGACTTCCTTCTTGCTGTTGGCGGTGGACTGCACGTGCATCATCGCCCGCTGGATCACGCGCTGGAAACCCAGCGTGGGCTGCGTGTCGATCTCTTCGGTGCCCGACACGACGGGCGTGTTGTCGTTGATGAAATGCGTCAGGTTCTTCCGCAGATCGTCGATGTTCGCGGCGCAGGCGCGCAACACCGCCGCTGCCGTCGGATTGTCGAGCAACGCGAGCAGGAGATGCTCGACGGTGATGAATTCGTGGCGGGCCTGACGAGCCTCGACGAACGCCATGTGCAAGCTGACTTCAAGTTCCTGCGCGATCATGCTTCCTCCATCACACACTGCAGCGGATGTTGGTGCTGCCGTGCGAATTCGATGACTTGGTCGACCTTCGTTGCTGCGATATCCCGCGGGTACACGCCACACACGCCCTTGCCCTCGATGTGCACCTTCCACATGATCTGGAAGGCCTGGTCCGCGTCCTTGCTGAAGAACTGCTGGAGCACCATCACGACGAACTCCATCGGCGTGTAGTCGTCGTTGAGGATCATCACCTGAAAGCTCGGCGGCGGCTCGACGCGCTGCGTCTCGCGCTCGAGGACCGTCGTCGGATTCTGATCTGGAACGTGCTCTGCCATCGACGCAATTCTGATGCCAACCACCCCTCCGGCCAGATGGGCGCCCGGCCGGTGAACGCAAGGTGCGGCAGCGAACAATGCGCCGCCCCGCGACCCGGCGCCCTCGCGGGTGGACCGGTGAATATGAGTGTACTCCGGGCTTCCGGACCGGCACGCCGCAGCGTGCGTTTTTTGCGGACGGCCGGTCATGCCGTCCCCCGAAGCCCGCGTTTTCCGGGGCTTGACAAGATTCGGGGCACCTCAAAGAATATCCTGGTGTAGGCGGTCAAGGACTCCTAGATCCGTCAGTCGTCATGGGTCGATGCTGATCGCCTGACACGGGCAGGGCTTCAACGTTCAGGGAGGAGCGGGCGCTCGACGACCCGCGCTTGAACCAGGGCTCGTTAGCGGTCATCTTCTTGGAAAGATCGTCATGACAACAGGAACAGTCAAGTGGTTCAACGATGCGAAGGGTTTCGGTTTCATCACGCCCGACGACGGAAGTGAGGACCTGTTCGCGCACTTCTCCGCGATCCAGATGAACGGCTTCAAGACCCTGAAGGAAGGCCAGAAGGTCCAGTTCGAAGTCACCCAGGGACCCAAGGGCAAGCAGGCCTCGAACATCCAGGCCCCCTGAGCCCGCTCAGGAAAACCCGGCCATGCCGGGTTTTCAGAGCTGGTCGATCATCACCTGTCCGAATGCCGAGCACGAGACCTGCGTGGCACCTTCGAGCAGGCGCGCGAAATCGTAGGTGACGCGCTTCGACAGGATGGACTTCTCCATCGAGCTGATGATCAGGTCGGCGGCTTCGACCCATCCCATGTGCCGCAGCATCATCTCGGCCGACAGGATTTCCGACCCCGGATTGACGTAGTCCTTGCCGGCGTACTTCGGCGCCGTGCCGTGCGTCGCCTCGAACATCGCGACCGAGTCGCTCAGGTTGGCGCCCGGCGCGATGCCGATGCCACCGACCTGTGCGGCCAGCGCATCGGAGATGTAGTCGCCGTTCAGGTTCAGCGTGGCGATCACCGAGTACTCGTTGGGCCGCAAAATGATCTGCTGCAGGAACGCGTCGGCGATCACGTCCTTGACGACGATCTCGGACCCCGTACGCGGATTCTTGAACTTGCACCACGGCCCGCCGTCGACCAGTTGCGCACCGAACTCCGCCTGCGCGAGCGCGTAGCCCCAGTCGCGAAAGCCGCCTTCGGTGAACTTCATGATGTTGCCCTTGTGCACCAGCGTGACCGAGGGCTTGTCGTTGTCGACCGCGTACTGGATGGCTTTCCGCACCAGCCGCTCGGTGCCCTCCCGCGATACCGGCTTGATGCCGATGCCCGACGTGGCGGGAAAGCGGATCTTCTTGACGCCCATCTCCTTGACGAGGAAGTCGATCAACTTCTTCGCCTGGTCGCTCTCGGCCTGGTATTCGATCCCGGCATAGATGTCTTCCGAGTTCTCGCGAAAGATCACCATGTCCACCTTCTCGGGCGCCTTGACCGGGCTCGGCACGCCGGCGAAGTAGCGCACCGGACGCAGGCAGACGTACAGGTCGAGCTCCTGCCGCAATGCGACATTGAGCGAGCGGATGCCGCCGCCGACCGGCGTCGTCAACGGTCCCTTGATCGACACCACGTAGTCCTTCAGGATGTGCAGGGTCTCGGGCGGCAGCCACACGTCGGGACCGTAGACCCGGGTGGACTTCTCGCCGGCGAAGATCTCCATCCACTGGATCTGCCGCTTGCCGCCATAGGCTTTCGCCACGGCCGCGTCGACCACCTTGATCATCACCGGCGTGATGTCGATGCCGGTCCCGTCACCCTCGATGTAGGGAATGATCGGCTGCTCCGGCACGTTGAGCGAATAATCGGCGTTGACGGTGATCTTTTCGCCCGCGCTGGGAATCTGGACGTGCTCGAACATGAAGGTCTCCGGAGGTGATGGACGGTGCGGAGGAGCCGCAGCGCCGGACGTTCTCGATGGATCGGCCGAGCTGTTCTATGGCGGCGTCGACCCGGTCGGCCAGCGCGCCGAACCGGCCGGACCGAAGCACGAAATTATGCCCGAAGTGACGACTGCCTCCAGGTTGCCAGCGGCGTTCCCATCGTGCTGATCGCCCTGCACAAGCCGTACGGCGTGCTGTCGCAGTTCACCTCGGGCGACGGCCGGCCAACGCTGGCCGACTACGTCGCCGTCGCAGCGGTCTACCCGGCCGGCCGCCTCGATTTCGACAGCGAAGGCCTGCTGCTGCTGACCGACGACGGTCGTCTGCAGCGATCGATCGCCGATCCGGGGCGAGGGCTCGCGAAGCGTTATCTGGTGCAGGTCGAAGGCCTGCCGAGCGCCGCGGCCCTGGCTCGCTTCACGAGCGGACTGGAGGTGGGTGACGG
>CAHJXF010000089.1 GCA_903644065.1 Betaproteobacteria bacterium | reverse complement strand
GCGGCCGCCGGCCTCGCGCGCGCCGAGCGTGTCGCGACCTACCTCGACAAGCGCATCGAATTCGTCGTGTCGGTGTTCGGCACGGCCGCGGCCGGCGGCGTCTTCGTGCCGGTCAATCCGCTGCTGAAGAGCGACCAGGTCGCCTACATCCTCGCCGACTGCGACGTCCGCATCCTCGTCACGTCGCGCGATCGTTACCTCGGGCTGCGGACGGCGTTGGCGGCCTGCCCCGGCCTGCGCACGATCGTGCTGACCGACGGTCTCGACGACGAGATCGTGGCGACCGGCGGCGATGCGTGGCGCGTGCTCGCGTGGTCCGAGCTCCTGGACCGGCGCGCGGCCACGCATCGCGTGATCGACACCGACATGGTGTCAATCCTCTATACGTCCGGCAGCACCGGCAAGCCGAAGGGCGTCGTGCTGTCCCACCGCAACATGGTGGCCGGCGCGAAGAGCGTCGCGAGCTATCTCGGCAACGGCCCCGGCGATCGACTCCTCGCGGTGCTGCCGCTGTCGTTCGACGCGGGCTTCAGCCAGCTCACCACCGCGTTCGCCAGCGGCGCCACGGCGGTGCTGATGAACTACCTGTTGCCG
Organism: Betaproteobacteria bacterium; assembly: GCA_903644065.1. Classification (GTDB taxonomy): domain Bacteria; phylum Pseudomonadota; class Gammaproteobacteria; order Burkholderiales; family Burkholderiaceae_D; genus CAHJXF01. The sequence continues at coordinate 10,662 of CAHJXF010000089.1, read as the reverse complement.
CGCGACGTGCTGAACGCGCTGGCCGCCGAGCGCATCACGGGACTGACGGCAGTGCCGCCGCTCTGGATCCAGCTGGCGGCGCTCGACTGGCCGGCGTCGATCACCACGCACCTGCGCTACATCGCCAACACCGGCGGTCGCATGCCGCGCGCCACGCTCGACCGCCTGCGCGCCCATCTGCCGGAGACGAAGCCCTACCTGATGTACGGCCTGACCGAGGCCTTCCGCTCGACCTACCTGCCGCCCGACGAGGTGGATCGGCGACCCGACTCGATCGGCCGGGCCATCCCCAACGCCGAGATCCTGGTGCTGCGCGACGACGGCAGCGAGTGCGAAGCGGAGGAGCCCGGCGAGCTGGTGCATCGCGGCGCGCTGGTCGGCCTGGGATACTGGAACGACGCCGCGAAGACCGCCGAGCGCTACAGGCCGCTGCCGCGCGCCGCGGACGGGGCCACCGGCGGCCTGGTGCTGCCCGAGATCGCGGTCTTCTCCGGCGACACGGTCCGTCGCGACGCCGAGGGCTACCTGTACTTCATCGGCCGGCGCGACGAGATGATCAAGACGTCGGGCTATCGCGTCAGCCCGACCGAGATCGAGGAGGCGCTGTACGCGAGCGGGTTGTTGGCCGAGGCCGCCGCGTTCGGCGTCGAGCACCCGGTGCTGGGCCAGGCCATCGTGGTGATCGCGATGGGCAGGTCGATCGTCGACGAATCGACCGGTTCGTCGATCGCGGTCGACGTCCCGCAGGTCAGGCGCGCCTGCCAGAAGAGCTTGCCGGCGTGGATGCAGCCGGCCGTGATCGAGTTGCGCGACGAACCGCTGCCGCGCAATCCGAACGGCAAGATCGACCGCAAGCAACTGTCGACCGAGTTCGTCAATCCGTTCGCGACGGTCGCTCTACAGTCGGGCGCGGCGATGCGATGAGCGACGCCACCATCACGGCGGTGCCGCTGTCCGAGAAGCCGCGGCTGCTGCATGCGGCGACCGAGGGCTTCCCGTTTCGCGACGGCGTGCTCACGGTCGGCGGCATCCCGCTCGATCGCCTCGCGGCCCGCGTCGGCCACACCCCGTTCTACGCCTACGATCGCGCGCTGCTGTCGCGGCGCGTGGCCGAGTTGCGCCGGCATCTGCCCGATGCGATCAGCCTGCACTACGCGATGAAGGCCAATCCGATGCCGGCCGTCGTCGACCACATGGCGCGCGAGGTCGACGGCATCGACGTCGCGTCGGGGCGCGAGCTGCGGGTCGCGCTCGACGCCGGCACGGATCCGCACGAGATCAGCTTCGCCGGACCCGGCAAGCAGGCCGGCGAGCTGGCGATGGCGATCGCGTCGGGCGTGCTGATCAACGTCGAGTCGCCGACCGAGCTGGCCACCATCGCCCGGCTCGCCGACGAGCTGGGGCTCGCGGCGCGCATCGCGATCCGCGTCAATCCCGACTTCGAGCTCAAGTCGTCGGGCATGAAGATGGGCGGCGGGCCGAAGCAGTTCGGCATCGACGCCGAGCAGGTGCCCGCGCTCCTGCCCGGCATCGTCGCGCCGCTCGTGTTCGAGGGCTTCCACATCTTCAGCGGCTCGCAGAACCTGCGGGCCGAAGCCGTCGTCGAGGCCCAGACCAAGGCGCTCGAACTCGCGGTGCGGCTCGCGGCGCACGCCCCGGGCCCGGTGCGCATGCTCAACATCGGCGGCGGCTTCGGCATCCCCTACTTTCCCGGCGAGCCGCGCTTCGACCTGGCCGCGGTCGGCGTGCACCTGCACGGCCTCGTCGACGAAGCGAAGCGGCTGCTGCCCGAGGCCGAACTGGTCGTCGAGCTCGGCCGCTACCTGGTCGGCGAAGCGGGCGTCTACGTGTCGCGCGTGATCGATCGCAAGGTGTCGCGCGGCCAGGTGTTCCTCGTCGTCGACGGCGGCCTGCATCACCACCTGTCGGCATCGGGCAACTTCGGCCAGGTGATCCGGAAGAACTATCCGGTCGTGATCGGCACGCGCGCGGTCGACGACCCGCGCGAGACGGCGTCCGTCGTGGGACCGCTGTGCACGCCGCTCGACCTGCTCGCCGACCGCATGGATCTCGCGCAGGCCGACGTCGGCGACCTCGTCGTGGTGTTCCAGTCGGGCGCCTACGGCTTGACCGCGAGCCCCGGCGACTTCCTCAGCCATCCGGCTGCGGTCGAAGTCCTGGTCTGACCGATCGTCCGGGCGAACGCATGTCGATCAAGGCGATCGCGTTCGACGCGTACGGCACGATCTTCGACGTGTTCTCGATCGGCGCGCTGGCCGAGGACCTGTTCCCCGGACGCGGCGAGGCGCTCGCCGCGGCGTGGCGCGTGAAGCAGATCGACTACACGCGCCTGCGCACGCTGTCGGACCGCTACGAGCCGTTCTCGAAGGTGACGCGCGACGCGCTGACGTTCGCCGCCCGCTCGCTCGGGCTGGCGCTCGACGAGGCCGGCGCCGAAGCGTTGATGACGGCGTACGACCACCTCGCGGTCTTTCCCGATTCGGCCGTGGCGCTGCGCCGCCTGCGAGCCCTCGGCCTGCCGCTCGCCATCCTGTCGAACGGCGATCCGCCGATGCTGCGCGCGGTGGTGGACCAGGCCGGCCTCGGCGGCGTGTTCGACCACCTGCTGTCGGTCGACGCGGCAGGCCGCTTCAAGACCGCGCCCGAGGCCTACGCGCTCGGACCGAAGGCGTTCGGCTGCGCGGCGAGCGACATCCTCTTCGTGTCGAGCAACGGCTGGGACGCCTGCGGTGCGGCGTGGTACGGCTACCGGAGTTTCTGGATCAATCGCACGGGAGCGCCGCTCGAGGCGCTGGACATCGTCCCGGCCGGCATCGGCGACTCGATGCACGACGTGATCGACTTCGTGACGCGGGCCCTCGACGGCTGATCATTTCCTCGGGCGTCGGAAACGTGCGGCCAGCGCGCGGCCCTCGGCGATCGCATCGCGCACTTCGTCCGGCATCCGGCGCCTCGCGATGTCGGCGATGCATTCGACCGACAGTGGTATCACTGCCGGATGGCGGCCGGTCGCGATGATCGCGGCCGAGCGGTCGTCCTGCGGCATCGGCCGGGGAAACGAATAGACTTTGACCTTCGCGCGACTCGCGCGAGCCCAGCCGTCCACCGGAGTGTTCATGAACCACCTGCCCGAGGGCATGACGATCAACGCAGAGATCACCCCCGAATTCGCGGAGATCCTCACCCCCGACGCGCTCGCGCTCGTGGCCCGGCTGTCGCGCGCGTTCGAACCGCGCCGTCAGGAGCTGCTCGCCGCCCGCGTCGAGCGCGCGATACGACTCGACGCCGGCGAGCGTCCCGACTTCCTCGCCGAGACGAAGGCCATCCGCGACGGTGACTGGAAGATCGCGCCGGTGCCCGAGGCGCTGCACTGTCGTCGCGTCGAGATCACCGGCCCGGTCGAGGCCAAGATGGTCATCAACGCGTTCAACTCGGGCGCGGACAGCTACATGACCGACTTCGAGGACAGCAACGCGCCGAGCTGGACGAACCAGATCCAGGGGCAGATCAACCTGAAGGCCGCGATCCGCCGCACGCTGACGCTGACGCAGCAGACCGCCGCCGGCAGCAAGACCTATCGGCTCAACGACCGCATCGCCACGTTGCAGGTGCGGCCGCGCGGCTGGCACCTCGACGAGAAGCACGTGCTGCTCGACGGCCGGCGCATCTCGGGTGGCCTGTTCGACTTCGCGCTGTTCCTGTTCCACAACGGCCACGAGCAGGTGGCGCGCGGTGCCGGCCCGTTCTTCTACCTGCCCAAGATGGAGTCGCATCTCGAGGCGCGGCTGTGGAACGACGTGTTCGTGATGGCGCAAGACGAGGTCGGGCTGCCGCAAGGGACGATCAAGGGCACCGTGCTGATCGAGACCATCCTCGCGGCGTTCGAGATGGACGAGATCCTGTACGAGCTGCGCGAGCACTCGGCCGGGCTCAACGCCGGTCGCTGGGACTACATCTTCTCGTGCATCAAGAAGTTCAAGCTCGACCGCGATTTCTGCCTGGCCGATCGCGCGAAGGTCACGATGACCGCGCCGTTCATGCGCTCCTACGCGCTGCTGCTGCTGAAGACCTGCCACAAGCGCGGCGCGCCGGCGATCGGCGGCATGAGCGCGCTGATCCCGATCAAGAACGACCCGGTGAAGAACGAGACCGCGATGGCCGGCATCATCGCCGACAAGAAGCGCGACGCGATGGACGGCTACGACGGCGGCTGGGTCGCGCACCCGGGCCTCGTCGAGCCGTCGATGAAGGAGTTCGTCGCGGTGCTGGGCGATCGACTCAACCAGTTCGACAAGCAGAAGCCCGAGGTCGACGTGCAGGGGTCGGAGCTGTTGAACTTCCAGCCCGAGGCGCCGATCACCGAGGCGGGCCTGCGGATGAACATCAACGTCGGCATCCACTACCTCGGCGCGTGGCTGGCCGGCAACGGCTGCGTGCCGATCCACAACCTGATGGAGGACGCGGCCACCGCCGAGATCAGCCGCAGCCAGGTCTGGCAGTGGATCCGTTCGCCGAAGGGCGTGCTCGAGGATGGACGGAAGATCACGGCCGACCTGGTCAAGCGCCTCGTGCCCGAAGAGCTGGCGAAGATCAGGGACGGCGGCTTCGACGGCAAGTTCGACCGGGCCGCCGACATCTTCACCGTGATGAGCACGCAGGAAGCGTTCGAGGAGTTCCTGACGCTGCCGCTGTACGAAGAAATCTGATCCGACGACGACGACGAGAGGCGAGCGATGACGAACGACCTGCAGAAGAACAAGCGCGTGCGGGGACTGCTGGCGCTGCTGCCGCTGACGCTGGCGGCGTGCAGCGGGATGAACTCCTCGGGATCACCGTCGGGGACGACGGGTGCCGATCCGGCCGACATGCAGCCGCTGGGCGGCATTCCGGCGGCGATCGCCGCACCGTCCGGCAGCAAGCTCGTCGCCACCCTGAAAGGCTCCGGCCTCCAGCATTACGAATGCAAGGCCAGGGGCGATGCGGCCGGCGGCTACGACTGGGCGTTCGTCGCGCCCGAAGCGGTGCTGCGCGACCGCGGCGACGCCATCGTGGGTCGCCATTACGCCGGCCCGACCTGGGAGTACGGGGACGGCAGCAAGGTCGTGGGCAAGCTTCTGGCCAGCACGCCCGCACCGAACCCGGGCAACCTCCCGTGGCTGCTGCTGCAGGGCACCGCGGCGGCCACGCCCGGTGCGCTGGCCGGCGTGGATCGCGTGCAACGCATCGCGACCAGCGGCGGCACGGCGCCGTCCGAACCGTGCACCCGCGCCACCGCGGGCACCAAGAGCTCGGTGCGCTATACGGCGGACTACCTGTTCTATCGCAGCTGAAACGCGGCGGCGGCCGGCGCTCGTGTTGTCCGGCGTCGGGTCGACGGCGCGGTGATTCCGGTCACATGCCGACGAAATCGCGCTTGCCGATCGGTACGCCGTTGTGCCGCAGGATCGCGTAGGCGGTGGTCGTGTGGAAATAGAAGTTCGGCAGCGCCACGTCGTTGAAATAGGCGAGACCCTTCATCTCCATGCTGCCGTCGCGCAGCTTCAGGGTGATGTCGCGCTCGGCACCGGCATCGACGTCCGCCGCCGCCACGCCCGACACGAACTCGACCACCCGCGCGATGCGCGCCTTCAGTTCGTCGATCGTCTTCTCGTCGTCCGGGAACGGCGGGACGGGGACGCCGGCGAGGCGTGCCGACGCCCCTTTCGCGAAGTCGCAGGCGAGTTGAACCTGCTTCAGCAGCGGAAACATGTCGGGATACAGGCGGGCGTCCAGCAGGACGGCGACGTCGAACTTGCGCGCGTCGGCGTCGGCGGCCGCCTTGTCGAGCAGCGTGGACAGGTTGCGAAGCATCCGGGCGAACACCGGGATCGACACATCGTGGAGACCGCTGGCCATCGTCACTCCTTCACGTTCGGGCCGGCAATGTAGCAGACGACGACCCGGTGAGCGATCCGGTCCGCACCAATGGCCGACCATCGGCGCACCGACATGGAAGCAACGCACCGATACAGCTTCTCGGCCGGTGTCGGACGAGCCGTCGCCAGGGCCGACGCAGCCCGGGCCGGTCCGCACCGGGCGACGCTGTCTATCGCTTGGCATGCGTCCTGCTATGACCTCCCTTCGCCTCGATTCGACCGGTTTCCCGTTCGTGTCGTCGATCGCCGAAGGGTCGAGCACCGAGGTGATTCGCGCGTCGCGGACCCGCGGTTCGCCGTCGGCCCGCCCCTTTGCGGGACGCCGCCCGGTCGGCGTCTCGTCCGGCCGGTGCCGAGTCGGTCCGTCGCACGGCGGCTGGGAGGTCGGCCCGGCAGCGCAGCGCTGCACGCTTTCGCGGTGAGGTACGTCGAAGCGCCCGGCAGGCCCGCCACAGGGAAGCTTCGATCCGATTCGGCGGGCGGGTTCCACAGGGGAGTTGACATGCGCAGAAGAAATTTCATCTACAAGACGCTTGCGCTGGGGTCGTCGTATGCGGTGCTGGCTGCCGCGGGCCTCGGCCTCGCGAGCGTCGCCGGTGCGGCCGACACGATCAAGGTCGGCGTGCTGCACTCGCTGTCCGGCACGATGGCGATCTCCGAGACGTCGCTGAAGGACGTCGCGTTGATGACGATCGACGAGATCAACGCCAAGGGCGGCGTGATGGGCAAGCAGCTCGAAGCCGTGGTGGTCGACCCGGCCTCCAACTGGCCGCTGTTCGCCGAAAAGGCGCGCGGCCTGATCTCGCAGGACAAGGTCGCCGTCGTGTTCGGCTGCTGGACCTCGGTGTCGCGCAAATCCGTCAACCCGGTCTTCAAGGAACTCAACGGGCTGCTGTTCTATCCGGTGCAGTACGAAGGCGAGGAGCTCGAGAAGAACGTGTTCTACACCGGCGCGGCGCCGAACCAGCAGGCCATTCCCGCGGTCGAGTACCTGATGAGCAAGGAAGGCGGCGGCGCCAAGCGCTGGGTGCTGCTCGGCACCGACTACGTGTATCCGCGCACCACCAACAAGATCCTGCGCGCCTTTTTGAAGTCGAAGGGCGTGGCCGACGACGACATCATGGAGGACTACACGCCGTTCGGGCACAGCGACTACCAGACCATCATCGCGAAGATCAAGACGTTCTCCACGGCCGGCAAGAAGACGGCGGTGGTGTCGACGATCAACGGCGACTCGAACGTGCCGTTCTACAAGGAGCTCGGCAACTCGGGCATCAAGGCGACCGACGTGCCGGTGGTGGCCTTCTCGGTCGGCGAGGAAGAGTTGCGCGGCGTCGACACCAAGCCGCTGGTGGGCCAGCTCGCGGCGTGGAACTACTTCGAGTCGATCAAGAACCCGGTCAACGCCGAGTTCATCAAGAAGTACAAGGCCTACGCCAAGTCGAAGAACCTGCCCAACGCGGACACGGTCGTGACCAACGATCCGATGGAAGCGACCTACGTCGGCATCAACATGTGGAAGCAGGCGGTGGAAAAGGCCAAGTCGACCGACACCGACAAGGTGATCGCGGCGATGGCCGGCCAGAGCTTCAAGGCGCCGGACGGCTTCACGATCCAGATGGACGCGAAGAACCATCACCTGCACAAGCCGGTGTTCATCGGCGAGATCCAGGCCGACGGTCAGTTCAAGGTCGTGTGGAAGACGAAGGAGCCGATCAAGGCCCAGCCGTGGAGCCCGTTCGTCGCCGGCAACGACAAGAAGAAGGACGAGCCGGAACTGTCGGCGGCCAAGTGATCGGGGCGCGCTGATCTCCATCGGTCGGCCTTGAGCATCGGCCTCGGCATCGTCGTCCCCGCGAAAGCGGGGACCGCGCGTCGTTCTCCCGACGTCGTCGGGGTGCCGCGTTCGCGCGAACGACGGGCCGGGCGCCTCCTGCGAGCGCTGCTGACCTGGTCGATGCTGCTGCTGTCGTCGCAGGCCCACGCCGCCCTCGACGCCGACCTCGTGAAGCAGCTCGCGAGCGACGACTCGGACGAGAAGATCTCTGCCATCGCCCGGCTCGGCGCGATGGCGACCCCCGACTCGATCGCGATGCTGAAGGCGTTGCGCGACGAGACCGTCTACGTGACGAGCGACGGCCGCGTGCTGTTGGTCGAAGCCGACGGCGATGCCACGGACCCCGTCACCGGCGAGAGACTGCCGCTGCCCGACGGCGCCGACAACATCACGATCAACAACCGGCTGCGCGGCGCGCTCGAAGCCGCCGACGCCGGCCTGCAGTTGCTGTCGCCCGACGTCGCGGTGCGCCGCGCGGGCGCGAAAGCGCTCGAGCAGGCCGCCGACGTCGCGCAACTGCCGCTGATCCAGCGCGCGATGGCCGGCGAGCGCGACACCGCCACGCGCGACTCGCTCGAGCTGACGGCGTCGGTCCTCGAGTTGAAGAGTGCCGATCCGAAGGTGCGCCGCAATGCCGCCGAGCGCCTCGCCGCCAGCCCCAACGCGGCGGTGCGACCGCTGCTGGCCGCGCTCGCGGAACCCGATGCGCAGGGCCGCTACGCCGAACCCGACGGCGAAGTCCGGGCCGCCGCGGCGGCCTCGTTGCGTGCGGTCAACGCGCGAGTCAAGCGCGCCGAATATCTCGGCAACGCGTTCTACGGCATCAGCCTCGCCAGCATCCTGCTGCTCGCGGCGCTCGGCCTCGCCATCACGTTCGGCCTGATGGGCATCATCAACATGGCGCACGGCGAGCTGCTGATGATCGGCGCCTATTCCACCTATCTCGTGCAGAGCGCGTTCCGCCACTACCTGCCGGCCGTGTTGGAGTGGTACGTGATCGCGGCGCTGCCGGTCGCTTTCGTCGTGTCGGGCGCGATCGGCATGGCGCTCGAACGCAGCGTGATCCGCTGGCTCTACGGCCGGCCGCTCGAGACGCTCCTCGCCACCTGGGGCATCAGCCTGATCCTGCAGCAGGCGGTGCGCTCGATCTTCGGCGCACAGAACGTCGAGGTGTCGAATCCGTTGTGGATGTCGGGCGGCATCACGGTACTGGGCGGCGTGGTGCTGGCCTGGAACCGCATCGTCATCGTGGTCTTCGCGCTCCTCGTCGTGCTGCTGGTGTGGGTGCTGCTCAACCGCACGCGGCTCGGCCTCTTCGTGCGGGCCGTCACGCAGAACCGCCGCATGGCCGATTGCGTGGGCGTGCCGACCGGCCGCGTCGACATGCTGACCTTCGGCCTCGGCAGCGGCATCGCCGGCCTCGGCGGCGTCGCCCTGTCGCAGCTCGGCAACGTGGGCCCGGACCTCGGGCAGAACTACATCGTCGACTCGTTCATGGTCGTCGTGCTGGGCGGCGTGGGCCAGCTCGCGGGCACCATCATCGCGGCGCTGGGCCTCGGCGAGGTCAACAAGTTCCTCGAGCCGGTGGCGGGCGCCGTGCTGGCGAAGATCATGATCCTCGTCGTCATCGTGCTGTTCATCCAGAAGCGGCCGCAGGGACTGTTCGCGCTGAAGGGACGGAGCGTCGACTGACGCCGGCCGCGATGACTGCGACGACCTCCCCGATCCGCGCGACGACGGCGCGCACCGTCACCTACGCCCCGCCCCGCCCCGGCCTGTTCACGAAGCCGGTGTGGACCGGCCTCATCGTCGTCACGGCGCTCCTCGCGGCGGTCCCGCTGCTCAACCTGTTCGTGGCGGCCGACAGCGCGCTGCACGTCTCGTCGTACGTGGTAGCGCTGCTCGGCAAGTTCATGTGCTACGCGATCGCGGCGCTGGCGCTCGACCTGGTGTGGGGCTACACCGGCATCCTTTCGCTCGGCCACGGCCTGTTCTTCGCGCTCGGCGGCTACGCGCACGGCATGTACCTGATGCGGGCCATCGGCCGCGAGGGCGCCTACCAGTCCGACCTGCCGGACTTCATGGTCTTCCTCGACTGGAAGGCGTATCCGTGGTTCTGGGCGTTCACCGACCACTGGTGGTACGCGATGCTGCTGGTCGTGGCGGTGCCCGGCCTGCTGGCGTTCGTGTTCGGCTACTTCGCGTTCCGCTCGCGCATCAAGGGCGTTTACTTCTCGATCATCACGCAGGCGCTGACCTTCGCCGCGATGCTGCTGTTCTTCCGCAACGCGACCGGCTTCGGCGGCAACAACGGCTTCACCGACTTCAAGCGCATCCTGGGCTTTCCGATCACCGCGTCGTCGACCCGCGCCGTGCTGTACCTGGCCACGCTCGCGTTCCTTCTCGTCACCCTGATCGGCGCGCGCGCGCTGATGCGCTCCAAGCTGGGTCGCGTGCTGACCGCGGTGCGCGACGCCGAGAGCCGGCTGATGTTCGTCGGCTACGACCAGCTGTGGTTCAAGCTCTTCGTGTGGACGCTGTCGGCGGTGCTGTGCGGCATCGCGGGCGCGCTGTACGTGCCGCAGGTCGGCATCATCAACCCCGGCGAGATGTCGCCGCCCAACTCGATCGAGATGGTGATCTGGGTCGCGACCGGCGGCCGCGGCACGCTGATCGGCCCGATCATCGGCGCCGGCGTCGTCAACGGGCTCAAGACCTGGCTGACCACGACCTTCCCCGAAGTCTGGCTGTATGCGCTCGGGCTCGTCTTCGTGCTCGTCACGTTGTTCCTGCCGCAGGGCATCGTGGGCCTGTCCAGGAAGCTGATGCGGACCCGGACGGACGGCGCGAGCGTGGGCGCCGACGCGCCGCCGGCGCCGTCGCCGCTCG